>NZ_JAEQCI010000024.1:0-88020 GCF_020738565.1 Microcoleus sp. PH2017_12_PCY_D_A
GCAGAGAAGAAAGAGAGAATATCCCACTTGAAACAATTCGTGAGTGCGGTCTTTTCTGCTTCTTCCTCTCTGCGTTCTCTGCGCTCTCTGCGGTTAAAAAAATCCCTAATAAATGGTATAATCTTAAAGCTATTGAGGAATACCGAACATGACCACAGCACAAGACCCCGTAAAATTGATGAAACAGCAAGTTGGCTTTGCTGCTGCCGATCGCGTAAAATCTGGTATGATTGTCGGACTCGGCACGGGGTCAACTACAGCTTATACTATTCAAGCATTGGGCGATCGCATAAAATCAGGCGAACTCAAAGATATCAAAGGAGTCCCGACATCCTTTCAATCAGAAGTATTAGCCAAACAGTACGGAGTGCCGCTGACAACCCTCGACGAAATTGACAGAATAGACGTAGCCATTGACGGCGCTGACGAAGTAGATCCGCACCTCAACTTAATTAAAGGTGGCGGCGCCGCCCACACCCGCGAAAAAGTTGTCGATTGTCTCGCTGCTCAGTTTATTGTAGTAGTTGACAGTTCCAAAATGGTAGATAAATTGGGTTCGACTTTTCGCGTCCCCATCGAAGTTATACCGATGGCAATTACCCCCGTTACTCGCGCCATTGAAAAATTGGGCGGCAAACCAGAACTTCGCATGGGAATCAGAAAAGCTGGCCCGGTAATTACCGATCAAGGTAATATGGTAATTGATGTTCAATTTGACAACCTTGACAATCCTGCGGAATTAGAAAAAACTTTGAATAACATTCCCGGCGTGTTAGAAAATGGTTTGTTTGTCAATTGTACAGACTTGGTTTTAGTAGGCGAAATTAAGGACGGCAAACCCGTAGTCCGGGAGATTTCTAAATAGGGAATCGCTAGCTCCCGTAAGGTGCGCAATGCGCACCCTACATTTAGATATGTTAATAAGTTAGTATCTCTTTTTTGATGATGCAATATCGCAGATTCGGCCGCACAGAACTATCCATGCCCGTCTTTTCCTGCGGCGGCATGAGATATCACCACAAATGGCAAGATGTGCCAGCAAATGAAATTCCACCAGACAATCAACAAAATCTCGAAGCGACGATTCGCTACTCGCTTGAATGCGGCATCAATCACATAGAAACTGCTCGCGGTTACGGCACTTCTGAGATGCAGTTGGGGTGGATTTTGCCGAAGTTTCCCCGCGAAAACTTGATTGTTCAAACGAAAGTTTGTCCTCAAGCCAACTCCGAGGCATTTCGCGAAGAATTTGATAAATCCTTAGCTTATTTACAGCTAGAATACGTCGATTTATTTTCGATACACGGCATTAATACCTGGGAATTGCTAGAGGATTCTATGCGCCCGGGCGGCTGCTTGGATGTAGCGAAAAAATTGCAAGCAGAAGGCAAAGTTCGGTTTATTGGTTTTTCAACTCACGGCCCTAGGGATGTGATTGTCAAAACCATTGAAACCAATCAATTCGATTATCTTAACTTGCACTGGTACTACATTAATCAAAATAATTGGCCCGCAATTGAAGCAGCTAAACGTCACGATATGGGCGTTTTTATTATCAGTCCTTCCGACAAAGGCGGTCAACTTTACAGCCCACCGCAAAAGTTGGTAGATTTGTGTTATCCGCTGAGTCCGATGGTGTTTAATGATTTGTTTTGTTTGTCGCACCCGCAAGTACATACTTTGAGTTTGGGTGCAGCCAAACCTGAAGATTTTAACGAGCATCTCAAAGCTGTAGAATTGTTAGATAAAGCTGATGAAATTTTGCCGCCGATATTAGTAAGGCTGGAAAAGGCAGCAATTGATAAATTAGGAGAAGATTGGTTTAAGACTTGGGACTTCGGTTTGCCAACTATCGAAAATACTCCCGGAGGAGTTAACATTCGCGTGATTTTGTGGCTGTGGAATTTGGCGAATGCTTACGATATGCTCGACTATTGCAAGATGCGCTACAACCTTTTAGGTAACGCCAGCCACTGGTTTCCGGGCCAAAAAGCCGTGAAGCGCAGCTATCCCGTAGGGAATCGCCTGGATGAATTAGACTTGCGCCGCTGTCTCGCCCACAGCCCCCACGCTGCGAAAATTCCCGGTATTCTCCAAGCAGCCGATCGGCTTTTTGGAGGCGAAGCCGTGCAGCGCTTATCCCAAGAATAATCGAAAAAACCCGGTTTCGAGACAGAAACCGGGTTTGTGAGCCGGAGCACGTGAGACTTATGTACACGTACCTCCTTAGCCTATACTTGAGGCGTTGTCACCCACATCGCCCATCTGTGTCATCCATTCGGGCGATAAGTCAGTAGTCATTAGTCATTAGTCATTAGTCAGTAGTCAGTAGTCAGTAGTCAGTAGTCAGTAGTCAGTAGTCAGTAGTCATTAGTCAGTAGTCATTAGTCATTAGGAAAGAAGAAGATATACACAGCAAGCTTGAGCGCGAGTTGTATTTTAAGTTTAATTAGGTATATTTACGATTTTATAATTTTTTTCCCAACTTTCTCCCATTTTGCTTTAATCTGAGATAAAACAGTTAATAATTCACTTCGGGATCTTTTATGACACTCCAACGCCGAGATTTCTTGTATTTGCTAACAGCCACCGTCGGAGCTATTACCGCAGGTGCTTGCCAAGCGTCAGGCAATAGTGTAGCGCAAGCAAGTCCATCCCCAGAAAGCCCAAAAATAGCCCAAACTCCCGGGCCTTTTACACTACCGCCTCTGCCTTACGAATACAACGCTTTAGAACCGCACATCGATGCGCGGACAATGCAATTTCACCACGACAAACACCACGCAGCTTACGTTAAAAACCTCAACGATGCTGTCAATAAATACCCGAATCTTAAAAACGTGAGTGTTGAAAATATGCTCAAAGATTTGAGCAAAGTGCCGGAAGATATTCGCACAACTGTACGCAATAATGGCGGCGGACACCTCAATCACAGTATGTTTTGGGAAATCATGAGTCCCAAAGGTGGCGGCGAACCCACAGGAGCAATTGCCACAGCAATTAAGCAAAATTTCGGCAGTGTTGAGGATTTTAAAGCCAAATTCAACGAGGCTGGTACTAAGCGTTTTGGCAGCGGTTGGGTGTGGCTAGTTCGCAATAAAGCTGGTAAACTTGAGATTACAACTACTGGCAATCAAGACAGTCCTTTCAGTGATGGCAAGTATCCCATTATGGGCAATGATGTTTGGGAACACGCTTATTATCTCAAATACCAAAACCTGCGTGCAGACTACTTAAAAGCGTGGTGGAATGTTGTTAATTGGGCGGAAATTAACAAACGTTACGAAAAGGCGATCGGTTAGTTTAACAAAGATACAGTGGCGGTTGTTTCAACCGCTATTGTATCTAAAATGGCTTCCGCTAGCGAATCGGGCGATCGAACTGCTTGACAACTTTCCGCAGGTAAACGCAGTGGCGCGCGCCCTGACTCGTCGGCGTGGTGAATGCTTCGACTGACTCGACTGTGCCGCCGAAATGCTCGATCGCACTTTGCAACTCTGCCTCTTCCTCCAGCGTCCAATTTCCCCGGTAAAGTACCGCCAAACCGCCGTTTTTCAGGAAAGGTAGCGCGTATTTAGCACACATAGAAGCTGCTCCAACTGCCCTCAGCAATGCGATATCGTAAGCTTGTCTGTGCTGCGGTTGTCGGGCAATTTCATCGGATCTGCCCAGCAAAGTCGTAGCGTTTTCTATACCCAAAGACGGCAAAACCGTGTCCAAGAAAGTGATTTTCTTGCGAGTAGAATCCAGGAGAGTGACTGATAAATGCGGAAGGGCGATCGCGATCGGCAACCCCGGAAAACCGCCACCAGTCCCGATATCGATCGCTTTCAACACCGACTCAGCAGGAATTTCGGCATTTTCAGCCAAATTGTGATGAGGTGGCAGCAGTCTCGCAATTCCCCGCAGAGAATCCCACAAATGTTTTTCCCAAAACTCTATCGGCTCAGTAATTCGAGTTAAATTTAAGGAACGATTGCCCTCAACAATTAACTCATAAAGCCGCTGAAATTGTTGCTGCTGCGACTCATTCGGCTGCCAATTCAGCGTTTGCTGCCACAACTCATTCATCTCGGGCAACATACTAATTTCCGTCTGGTTCATCTTCTAATAACTATCGAAAGAACTAATGACTAATGACTGCTGACTAATGACTACTGACTAATGACTACTGACTAACACAACTTGCTTCCTTAGCCTCTAATTTAGCCCTATCGACCTCCTGCAAATCCCCATGGTCTAAAGTCCAAAATTTATCAGCAACGCTCAACAAATCGCTAGCATCGTGAGTTACAATCAACAAAGTCCAGTGATTTTTCAACTTACCCAACAAGCTTACCAACTGTCGGCGCATCGACCAATCCAAGCCCGCCGTCGGTTCGTCCAAAAGCAGCAAATGCGGCTGGCGAATTAGCTGCACCGCCAGCGCTACCCGGCGCTGTTGTCCGCCGCTCAAAGCGTGGGGGGAAGCGCGCAGCGGCAAATGTCCGAGTCCCACTTCTGCCATTGCTGAGTTAATTTGTTCTTGTCCCAATTCGGGATGTCCCAGTCGCAATTCTTCTAAAATTGTACCTCCGCAAAAATGTCTTTCTGGAAACTGGAACACTAAACCTCCTAACTGTTGCAAGTGTTCCGGTGTTAATTCTTGTTCGCGCCAGCGGATATCGCCGCTAGTTTTTTCTGCTAAACCTGCTAATATTTCTAAGAGCGTACTTTTGCCGGAACCGCTGCGGCCGACTATCAGCCCCATTTGCTGCGATGGCAGTTCTAAGTTGATATTTTTTAGAATAGCATTGGGACAGGCTGTAGGATGATAGACTAAGTTTTTTAGATAAAGCATTAACGTAATTGGTAGTTAGAAATTGGGCATGGGGTATGGGGCATTGGGCATTGGGACTCATCTATCCCTCCGCTCTTGGTTGTGCTATTAATAGTTAAGGTTGTTTTTTGCTGGTGCCGATCGCCCAAATTTATTTTACATAAATCTTTACAAAATTTTCGGTTTTTTTCAGCCTTGGCGTTTGATTATTGACATTTTTTATGGTATATTTTGACAATGGAAATCTGTGCGCTCATATATATTAGAATTCACACTTCCATTATTAAAATATACCGCAAGAGCCACAAAAAATCAAGCAAATTTAACTCTTTTTTGCTAGCGGCCCGATAGTCTGAGAACGTAACTCTCTTGTTTCTAGTTTACAGTATATTTCATTGAGAGAATTGACTATGACGAAAAACCCTTTAGCATCGCCCTTGGAGCAAATGTTAAGTTACAAACAGACAGTACGGGCGATCGCCTGTGGAAGTGCGATCGCCCTGGGCATCTGCATTAACTCCGCAGTAGCGGGCGATCCCTTCCGCACGAGCAACCAGCAGGCGATCGGGCCCAACACCGAAACCGCCTTCAAAACAATGTTTCAGCAAGGAAACTACAAACAAGCAAAAGCCCAAGTTCAACAAGCACTATCAGCAGAACCAAACGAACCCCTAGCCTATGCAATGGCAGCCTCATTATCCTACATCGAGCAAGACTTAAACTCGATGAATACCTACGCTCAAAAAACCCGCGAAATCGGCGAAAAATTGACCAAAACTAACCCCTTGCGCGGCAACATTTACACAGCAGCAGGTCACTTTCTAGAAGGAGCAAATGCCATAGCCAAAGAAGGAACAGCCAAAGGTGCGCCCCAAGCACTCAACAAACTGCGAGTAGTATTTCAATACCTAGATGCAGCAGAAAAAATAGCGCCCAACGACCCAGAACTCAACCTGCTAAAAGGCTACATGGACTTAATGTTAGCCTCAAACCTACCCTTTTCCAACCCCAGCGACGCCATTAAACGACTGGAAGAAAAAGCCTCGCCCCGCTACTTAGCCTATCGCGGCATGGCCGTAGGCTATCGAGACTTGAAAAAGTACGATCGCGCTTTAGAATTTGCCAATAAATCCCTAGCAGAAACACCCAGCAACCCCGAAATCCTTTATCTCAAAGCACAAGTCTTATTTGCTCAAGCCAAGACTCAATCCAACAACAAAACCATACTTGAAGAAGCCCGAAAAAACTTCGACGCCGCCTTAGCAAAACCAGACCAACTACCGCGCAGTTTAGTAGCCGAAATCTTCTTTCAGCAGTGCAAAACCCGCAACCGTCTCGACAGTAAATCTCGCGACTGCGACCCGATGCGCGATAAAATTAGAGATGCAGATGGCATCTGGGGGCCGACGGCTTTACCACCACTCTAAAAAAGACCAAAAAACTATGAAAGTACAGTTTCGCGAATTTAACCCCTTTGACCTCTGGATTTGGCTAAAATTCAGCAACGTGCCTTCAAACGGCGAAAAACAGTATGTAGAAGAAGTGTTTGACTCTTGGTTTTTCCTGGGAAAACTGGGAGGATTTAATGCTGAAAATTTGCAAGTTCAAGATGAAGGCTTAGATATTAGTGACATGGATTACGATGTTAATCTAGCCGACCAAAGCATGATGGCTTTGATGCACAATATGGGAGAAATGGAGTATCAAGGTTCTTGGGCTCGCTGCTGGTTTGATTTGGGGACTAGCGATGCGATCGGCATCGATGTTTTAATTAATGTTTTCCAGCAACTCAGCAAAGAATTTGTGACTATTGAAGAACTAATTATTGGCGGGGAAAACAAAAACTGGCCTGTCGCAAACAGTCGCAGTCGAGAGGCTTTTGTGGCAGATAATTAGTCAGATCGTACCCGAAGAGAATGACGATAATTAAGATTGGTTTGTAGTGAGGACTTCAGTCCTCTGATTATCAGGACTGAAGTCCTCATTACAAACTATTTTTTTGGTTTGTAGTGAGGACTTCAGTCCTCTGATGTCCTCTGATTATCAGGACTGAAGTCCTCATTACAAACTATTTTTTTGGTTTGTAGTGAGGACTTCAGTCCTCTGATTGTCAGGACTTAAGTCCTTACTACAAACCATTTTTATTACTGGTAATTGACCGGGCATAATATCATTGGTCATTAGGGGCGGGTTCTAGCAAAAATATTGCTATAGCTAACAGCATACATAAACCCGCCCCTTTGTCCGCCTTACCTTTCTCTAGCGAAGATTAGGCAAAATGCTGTAAAGAAAAGAGTTAATGAAACCGAGGGCTATAGCGCCCAACAAAGCGCTCCAAATTCCCCAGCGCAAGCGAAACCCTTCAACTAGCCAAGCCGCCAATCCAAAGATAGCAGCGTTGATAACAATCATAAACAAACCAAAAGTTATCAACAAAGCTGGAAAACTAAACAACATAAAAACCGGCCGCAGTAAAGCATTCAGCAATCCAAAAACTGCCGCGGAAACCATTGCTTTTCCAAAAGTGTCAATGTCTACCCCGATGGGTAACTTGGAAATAATAAAAAAGCTCACAGATGTTACCAGCCAAGCAATTATCAGCGAAACGATATCTATGTGCACGTGCTTATCTCCTTAAAAGACTAAACATTAAATCGGAACAACAGCACATCCCCCTCTTGTACAACATACTCTTTTCCTTCACTGCGAACTAAGCCTTTTTCCTTAGCTGCATTCATCGCGCCTGTAGCCACCAAATCTTCATAAGCTACAGTTTCTGCCCGGATGAAACCCCGCTCAAAATCCGAGTGAATCACCCCCGCAGCTTGCGGCGCTAACATTCCTGCGATGATTGTCCAAGCGCGAGTTTCCTTTGGCCCGCTAGTGAAATAAGTCCGCAAACCCAATAATTCGTAGGTAGCTCGAATCAAAGATTTTAAGCCACCTTCTGTTACCCCCAGAGATTCTAAGAAATCCGCCCGCTCTTCTTCTGGTAGTTCTACCAATTCTGACTCAACTTGCGCCGAAACTATGACAACCTTAGCATTTTCTTTAGCTGCTATTTCCCGGACTTGTTCGACATAGCTATTTCCGGTTCCCAAATCGTCTTCAGACACGTTAGCTGCATAGATAATCGGCTTGTTTGTTAACAATTCTAAACCTTTAACTAATTCTGCTTCTTCGTCGGTTAAACTGCTTTGGCGCACGGGTTTTTCTGCATTCAAAACCACAACCAACTTTTCGAGCACGTTTACTTCTGCTTGAGCTTCCTTGTTGTTGCGGGCTTGTTTGCGAGTGCGATCGAGCCGGCGTTCAATTTGAGCTAAATCTGCTAAAATTAATTCGAGATTGATAATGTCAATATCTCGCTGGGGATCGACAGAACCGGAAACGTGGATGATATCATCATTGTCAAAACAGCGGACAACGTGGACGATCGCATCTACAGCCCGAATGTGAGACAAAAACTGATTTCCCAGCCCTTCCCCCTGACTCGCACCCTTCACCAAACCGGCAATATCGACAAACTCCATCCGCGTCGGCACAGTTTGCACAGAATTGGAAATATTGCTCAGCACCTTCAACCGTTCGTCGGGTACTGCCACGATACCCGTATTTGGCTCGATCGTACAAAAAGGAAAATTAGCAGCAGTCGCCTTGGCATTAGCCACCAAAGCATTAAACAGAGTTGATTTGCCAACATTAGGCAGTCCGACAATTCCGGCGGTAAGCATAGCTATTTAGAAACACATATCACTGTTTAAAAATATCATAAGTATCCGCAATCTATCGAACAGGCTGCCCCAAATTTAAAGCCTGTGTTCGCCTAAATGTCTAACTTGAGGTGGATTGCTCAATGATTCAGAAGTTGTTACACAAAAGAACGATCGCCCAAAACCTGTCCCCATCCCTTATTTATCCAAAAATTGGGTCCTGGGCTAGAAACTCGGTTTGGGCGATCGACCTCACAAATTCTGTTAAACTTCCCTGTGGACTAAAACATAATTTAGATAGGTTCAGGGATAGTCTGAGGAATAGGGCCCGGAACTGTTTGAGGAATCGGAAAAGGTACAGTTTCCGGCACCGGTTCAGGGATTGGCTGCGGAATTGGTGCAGGTACAGGTTCCGGTACGGGGCCAGGCACCGGTGGCGATGCGGGAATCTCCGGCAGCCCCGGTTCAGTACCGGGAATTTGCGGGTCTGGCATCGGATCGGGAGTGGGATAAATCATGTTAGTATTTTGCTCGCTAGTAATACAGATGTCTCAAAAACAATTTGTCACCACTTCCAGCTATCTTTTAAAACAAAAACACCCGATTTGTGGTATTGGTTAATTAGAGTTGACAAAATTGACAAACACCTTAAATTTATCTGCGTCTATCTGCGTCTATCTGCCTCGATATGCGGTTAAACTCTCAATCAAATATTTATGAAGGAGTCTCTTATATTAAAATCAAAACAGCGGCTAACACATCTATCTAAATAGCGATTCTTCACTGTTATGACCGCCTAAAATTAAGCCTTGAGTATTAGGGAATATCCCAACCCATATCCAGCGAGTCATCCCCAATCTAATATCTAAAATTGTATAAGTGTCACCAGCAAACCCTCAACAACAAACTCCGCTATTAGATGCGCTGCGCGATCGCACAAACCACCATCACAGCCCATTCTACGCCCCCGGACACAAACGCGGACAAGGCATTTCTCAACCCTTAGTTGACTTGTTCGGGGCCGCAGTATTTCGCTCAGATTTGCCCGAATTGCCAGAATTAGATAATCTCTTCAACCCAGAAGGTGCAATTGCCCAAGCTCAAGAGTTAGCAGCCCAAGCATTTGAAGCAGACTCAACTCGCTTTTTAGCCAACGGTTCGACTTGCGGAATTATCGCCGCCATTGTCGCGACTTGCGGCCCGGGCGATAAAATTATCTTGCCTAGAAATATCCACTCTTCGGCGATTTCCGGCTTAATTTTATCCGGTGCAATGCCGATTTTTGTCAGTCCAGAGTACGATCGCACTTGGGATATTGCCAACAGCATCACCCCAGAAGCCGCAGCAGCAGCCTTAGAACAACATTCCGACGCGAAAGCAGTAATGGTCGTCTACCCAACCTATCACGGCGTGTGCGGGGATTTGCGGGCGATCGCCAAAATTACCCATCAATACAACATACCGTTATTAGTAGACGAAGCCCACGGCGCGCACTTTAACTTCCATCCCAACTTGCCAGCACCGGCCCTATCAGCCGGGGCAGATTTAACAGTACAATCAATCCACAAAACCCTCGGTGCAATGACTCAAGCATCGATGCTGCACGTCAAGGGCGATCGCATAAATATCCAAAAAGTCGATCGAGCATTGCAGCTTGTACAATCCACCAGTCCCAGCTACTTATTATTAGCATCATTAGACGCCGCCCGCCAACAAATCGCCCTCCACGGAAACGAGTTAATGGCGCAAACTTTAGATTTAGCTGCAAAAGCGCGATCGCACATCAGTCAAATTCCCGGCTTATCAGTTTTAGAACAGTTAAATACACGTGGTTTTGCAGCATTAGACAGAACGAGGCTAACAGTAAAAGTATCAGATTTAGGAATTACTGGATTTGCGGCTGATGAAATTCTGCACTCGGAGTTCGCAGTCACCGCAGAATTACCAATGCCGCAACATCTCACATTTATTATCAGTTTGGGAAATACAGAATCAGATATTGACAATTTAGTTAAAGCTTTTACGCTTTTAGCCGAAAGAAGCAAGTTCGGCAGCGGATTATGTAGCGGATTTAACGGATTTAACGGATTCATGTTTAAAGAGGAAGCAAGAAGCAAGAAGCAAGATGTTTCCCCTCTCCCACTCTCCCCCACTCCCCCAATCTCCCCCCGCGAGGCCTTCTTTTCGCCAACGGAAACCGTAGCAGCAGACAAAGCAGTCGATCGCACCAGTGCCGAACTCATCTGTCCCTATCCCCCAGGAATACCAGTTTTGATGCCCGGTGAAATCATTACTCAAACAGCCCTTGACTACCTGCAACACATCCTTGCCGCCGGCGGAAAAATCACAGGTTGCAGCGATAGAAGCCTCCAAACTCTCAGGATTGTGGCAAAGTAAATATTAAGGCTGGGAAGAAATGGGGAGAATTTCTACTTCTGCCTGACTTCCAACTTCGGTCTTGCTTCAATCTAAAATCTAAAATCTAAAATCTAAAATAAAACTATGCTTTGGCCCTACGTCACTCCTGGTATCCCAGACGATTTATTTGAACGTTTACCGGGAATTCCCATGAGTAAGCGAGAAGTCCGACTGCTGTTACTCTCCCACCTGCGGCTGCAAGCAGACTCAGTGGTGTGGGATATCGGTGCAGGTACTGGCACCATTGCGGTAGAAACAGGTTTGCTGTGTCCCAAAGGTCGGATTATTGCCGTAGAAAGGGACGAAGAAGTAGCCAGCTTGATTCGCCGAAATTGCGATCGATTCGAGATCAAAAACGTAGAAGTCATCGAAGGTAGCGCCCCTGAATGCCTCGAAAACCTCCCCGAACACCCCCACCGAGTCTGCATCGAAGGAGGGCGCCCGATTAAAATGATTCTCCAGGAAGTCTGGCGACACTTGCGCCCACAGGGTCGAGTTGTCGCCACAGCCTCGAATTTAGAGAATCTTTACGCCCTTTCCGAAACCTTCTCTCAGTTGCAAGTCCGCAACATCGAGGTAGTCCAGTCCGCTGTCAACCGGTTGGAAACTCGGGGCCTGAGTCAAATCTTTGCCGCTGTCAATCCCATCTTTATTCTCAGCGGTGAAAAGCTGGATTAGTCATTGGTCCTGCCGTCATCAGTCATCAGTCATCAGTCATTAGTCATTAGTCAATACACTGAGATATTCCCACACCACATCAAAGATGGTGATGTGGGCCCGGAGGCTGTATCACTGAGAATCACACACTAAATGTAATTCTTAACCTTTTTTACGTTCGCTTAACGTTCATACTTAGAATAAGGGCGACCTTAGCTGGAGCGATCGCCAGAGTTGAAATTTTGGATCGCCGGTTGAGGATGGGGGACAAACCAGTACCTTAACCATCCTTGCATCCTTGCATCCCAAATCGACCGATCCCGCCCAAAAAACAAAATTTTAGATTAGAGTTCCAACCCCCAGATTCATCTGTGGACTAAATCTAAAATCTAAAATCTAAAATCTAAAATCTAAAATCGACTGACCCGCCGTCTGCTGTGAGAACTTCATTTTATGCCTTGGTCTCGTATCCTGAGTGGAATAGTTGCGATCGTCCTTGCTTTGGGAATGATTATTATGGGGGGATGGTACTTCACCCTCGGCTTTGGCGTCATCGTGTACCTAGGTCAATTGGAATATTTTCAATTAGCCCGGGCTAAAGGCATTGCACCTGCGGCCAAAACTACCTTAGTTGTCAGTCAAGGCTTGCTGATGACTGCCGCCCTGGCGCCGCAACTCGTAGACGCCATGTTCCCCCTCGCCGGAACCTTAATCTGTTTCTACCTGTTATTCCAACCTAAATTATCGACGATCGCCGATATTGCCTCCTCAATTTTAGGATTGTTCTACGGCGGTTATTTGCCCAGCTATTGGGTACGGCTGCGAGTCGGCCTCGATCCGGCCAATCTCGCTACCACCCAATTTTCGCAAGTAGTAGCAAGCAATTTGCCCGTTAACATTTACTCGTCCCAGTCTTGGACAAGTTCCAGCAACATATCTTTAGGATTGACTTCGCTGCTGGTGGCTTTCCTCTGCATCTGGGCTGCGGACATTGGCGCTTATTTTGTCGGCAAATTCTTCGGCCGCACTAGCCTGTCCCACATCAGCCCGAAAAAAACCGTTGAAGGTGCCGTATTTGGAGTTTGCGGCAGCATCGCCGTGGCCGCCGCCTGGTCTTGGTATTTGCAATGGCCGGGGTGGCCCTATACTGGGGCTGCTTTTGGTCTGTTGATTGGCGTTGCTAGCTTGTTGGGAGATTTAACTGAGTCGATGATGAAGCGAGACGCCGGCGTTAAGGATTCGGGACAGTTGATTCCCGGTCACGGCGGCATTCTCGATCGCACTGACAGTTATGTTTTTACTGCACCCTTAGTCTACTATTTTGTGACTTTGCTATTGCCCGCGATCGACTCTTTTTTAATTAATCGGTAATTGGGCATGGGGCATAGGGCATGGGGCATAGGGCATGGGGTATGGGGCACGGGGCATAGGAATTTGGAGGCTCTTCCTCCGGGTATGTATTCCCAGGCTCTTCCTGGGAACCAGGTTACAGCCAACAGCCAACAATCAACAGCTAACAGTCAACAGTCAACAATCAACAGCTAACAGTCAACAGTCAACAATCAACAGCTAACTAACTAAGGCAAAACTCTAATCGAGCCCCGACAAACAATCTCCCCCGGACTCAAAATCAACTCATCAATCTCAACTTCCTGCCCGAAATCAATTTTAAAATCATTGAAATCACTGCTCTTGATTTCTCCATCGACTTCGATTTCCGGTGATTCAAACATCAATTCGCGACCGCTAGCAATCCGCAAACCAGTTCGCAATACAACAGGAATTTGCGTACCGCCAGCACGCAAAATAGTCGCCGAAAGCGTCAACTTCCCAGCCTCAATTTTGATCTGAGAATCTTGCAATTTCAGCGATTTTTCGCTATCTGTCAGCGGTAACATTGGCAGCAAAAATTCACTCAAAGCATCCGCCAGCAAAGGCGCTTTCAGGGACGCATTCAAATCCGCTTGAGAGAGCCTCAAAACGCCCGTCACGGGAACAGATTCGAGCAGGCGCAGCGGTTTGCCTTTGAGAGCTTGACCGAGGTTGATGCGAATGCCGCACCCCTCTAGAGCAACCTCTGTTAGGTGTAATCCTTTATACACTGCACCGCGAGCGGCGGCCGTTACTTTGGGGATCGCACCGCTAAAGATTTGTCGATCGCTCCCCTCAATTTTCACTTTCAACTCGTCAACTTGCTGAACTTGCGATCGCAGCAACAACTGCACCGCCGGAGACAGCACCGAACTCGCGATCCGGCTGCCTTGGCTCGGCGGCGGTGTCCCCCCTTGCTCGTCGAGGTTGGCAGTCCCACCAGAGCCCGCAGCGGTAGCTATATTGTCAAATAAAAGAGAGTGGCGATCGACAGTCATAAACAATTTCAAAATACAAACCTTAACATTCAAACACAAAAAATTAACTGTTGACGAGCGCATCCCGTCTCACAAACCCGGTTTCTCCACAGAGATATCGCCGTCAACCTCTGATTTTCCGTTAGAACCGGGTTGATTAGCGCAACTCCTAAATCACTCCCGAAGCAGTTTTCAGGCATCAGCAATGCCTGAAGCAGCAAAATTCTCACCCTTTGGGCCCTCTGACTCTCTCCAGAATTCGCGAGTTGTGCGATCCCGAGGTAAATTTCGCGATCGAGCGTATAAAATTAACCACCAGTACCGGTTTTATGGTAGTGTTAGTTAGTGGTCGTGCCAGACCCACACATTTTAAATAAGCAACAAACCAACGGTGCAGGGAATAGCCTGCCGCGAGTCTTTTCCTCGTAGTTTTTGCACAACACATTCAGGGTTATGCGATAAGGACAATCTGCACCAGGTGCGACGCCCTGTAAGGATTGGTTAGCAAACATTAGAATTTATTCCCAACCAGGAATTAAACATTGGCAGTAAGGTTAATCCATTAACCGTGTCGTATTTCCTCCCTCCACCGCTCGCGTGTTGGTGGTTTCCACACTCCCGTCATGTCTGATGAAAGGCTGCAAAAAATCCTCGCCCAGTGGGGCATTGCCTCTCGCCGTCTTGCAGAACAGATGATTGTAGCTGGACGAGTCCGAGTTAATGGCAATATTGTTCGTTTAGGACAAAAAGCAAATCCCGATCGCGATTTCATCGAAGTCGATGGAGTCCAAGTGAAACCAACGGATCGACCGGCTTGTGTCTATCTGTTGCTCAACAAACCCGCAGGCGTAGTTTCTACTTGCAGCGATCCCAGGGCGCGATCGAAAGTTCTCGACTTGCTGCAGCCCAAACTGCGCTCTGGTCAAGGCATCCACCCCGTAGGACGCTTAGATGCAGATTCCACTGGCGCCCTCTTGCTCACCAATGATGGTAAGCTGACATTTTGTTTGACCCACCCGCGTCACTCGATCGCCAAAACTTACCAAGTTTGGGTGCTCGGCGATCCCCCGGAACCCATACTGCAAGCGTGGCGTCAGGGCATTATCTTGTCCGGTAGAAAAACATTACCGGCCCAAGTTAGAGTTCTCGATCGCGCGCGAGACCAAACTCTGTTAGAAGTAATTCTATCAGAAGGGAGAAACCGACAGATTCGGCGCACCGCCGAGCAGTTGGGATATCCAGTGGTACGCCTCCACCGCACAGCCATTGGCCCGATTCAATTGCAGCCCCCCGCAGGGCCGATATTGGCACCGGGCTGCTACCGACCCCTAGAAGATTCAGAAATTATTTTTTTATGGAATCTAGTCAACCTAACATCAATAAGCGTGCCAGTGAATCCCCAGGAGCACAGCATATGACAAAGAATTTATTGTTTTTATTCTCCCAAATAACTAAGAAGAAACTGCACTCCCAAGAGGCAGAAACACCTCAGAAGAAACTAGCGGAAATAGGATCTCAACTCCGCGAGTACCGCGAACAGCAGTCGATTTCTTTAGACAAAGTAGCCGTGGTAACAATGATTCGGCGGAATCTACTGCAAGCCATTGAAGACGGCCAACTCGACCAACTCCCCGAACCCGTCTACACTCAGGGTTTGATCAAGCGGTACGCAGAAGCAATGGGTTTAGATGCAGCTCAGTTTGGCGACTTTTTCCCGATCGAACCGCCAGCGCGATCGACCACCAAGCTATCCTGGCAGAATGGCCCACAATTGCGGCCGATGCACCTGTACCTCTTTTACACATTTCTAATTATCTGTTCAGTCAATCTCTTATCTCAGTTGATGGGCGGTTCTATGACAGCAAAAAACGGTGCGGTAACCAAAGAATTAGCTCTTGAGCAAGAACAAGCTCGTTTAGCCCAGAGCGCCGCTTCAAAAAATCAGAAAGCCGATAGTTACGATGCTGTGGAAGCAACAAGAACAGGTCAAAGTTTAGATAAATCTGGCAATCAACCAGTCATGGTTAACGTCACTTTCAAAGCCGAATCATGGATGAAGATTGAAGTTGATGGCAAACCCGAGTTTGAGGGAACTTTGCCTTCAGGAACTGTGCGGACTTGGCAGGCCCAAAACAAATTGGTAGTTCTAGCTGGTAACGCCGGCGGTGTAATGATTGCTGTGAATAACCGACAAGCCGAACAACTCGGAGAATCGGGAGTTGCCAAAGAAGTTGTTTTTATCGCCGACGAACTCAAACCTTCAGCCAAGCCCAAAAATTAAGGTTAATCGGCCTTGCCAGGTCATGGGGCATAGGGCATGGGGCATAGGGCATAGGGCATTGGGCATTGGGAAGAAGACCCGCGCAGGGCATAGTTAGTCGTTAGTAGTTAGTAGTTTTTCTAATAACAAATAACAAATAACCCATGCCCTGGGAAAGCAAATGCCCAATGCCCTGGGAAGGCCTTCTTCCCAATTCCCAATTCCCAATTACCCATTACCAATTACCCATTATCAATTTTTCTGGGGAGCGCGCCCACAGATATAAGTCATGGTTTTGAGCCGATCGCGCACCTCCCAATTCAAAGCTTCGCGCCGATACCGCCAGCCCCAATTTCCCTCTGCTTTCCCCGGAAAATTCATCCGCGCGTCCGTATCCAAACCCAACAAATCTTGATAGGGAACAATTGCCAAATTAGCAATAGAAAACCAACCCATGCGGATTAAAGACCAGTGAATTCCTTGGGGATCGATGCAACCCAAATAACGCAAAACCTCATCTCTTTCGTAGTTTTGCAGTTGATTGAACCAGCCAACAGTCGTGTCGTTGTCGTGGGTACCCGTGTAAACTACGCAGTTGCGAACGTAATTGAAAGGCAAAAAAGGATCGCCAGGGCCCGCGCCGAAAGCAAACTGCAAAATCTTCATTCCCGGAAACTCAAACCGATCGCGCAAAGCTTCCACTTCCGGAGTAATTACCCCCAAATCCTCAGCGATAATCGGCAAATTGCCGAACTTCTCATTAATTACCTCAAACAAAGCCGTTCCCGGCGCATTAATCCACTCTCCGTCGATCGCAGTTTCCTGTCCCCGCTTCACCGCCCAGTAAGCATCAAATCCTCGAAAGTGGTCAATCCGAGTCACATCTACATAAGCGAAAATCGCCTCAAAACGCTGCACCCACCACTGAAAATTAGTTGCTTCCAAAGCCTCCCAATTGTAAACAGGATTGCCCCACAATTGACCCGTTTCGCTGAAGTAATCCGGCGGAACTCCCGCCATCAAAGCGGCTTCTCCAGTTGCTTCATCCAAACAAAACAAGTCCGGATGCGACCACACATCCGCGCTGTCGTGAGCGACATAAATCGGAATGTCACCAATAATTTTAATGTCGCGCAGGTTCGCATAGCGTTTCAACTCAGTCCACTGGCGGAAAAACTCGAACTGCACGTATTTGTAGTAATAAATCTCATTATGTAGCTCCTGCCGCCACTTGTCTAGCGCCTCCGGTTGGCGCTGTGCAATTTCTGGTTCCCAAGTGTGCCAGCTACTGCCGTTGAAGCTGTCTTTTAGTGCCATAAATAAGGCATAATCTTCCAGCCAAGTCGCTTTGCTCTCGCAAAAAGCCGAAAATTCTCTTTGCTGCACCGGCGATGCTTTCGCTTTGAAGTTTTCGCAGGCTTTTTTCAGCAGAGGTATTTTGTGCGCGATCGCGCGATCGAATTCTACTGTATCGAGGGGAAATTCCGGCGAATGAGCTAAATCTTCATCGCCGAGCAATTGCTCGTCCCGCAGAATTTCCGGACTCAACAGCAGCGGATTTCCAGCCATTGCTGAATAGCAAGAATAAGGAGAATTGCCGTATCCTGTCGGGCCCAGCGGCAATATCTGCCAGTATTGCTGGTCGCTCTCTACTAAAAAGTCAATAAAGCGATATGCTTCTATTCCCATATCCCCAACGCCAAATCGGCTGGGAAAAGATGTCGGGTGGAGTAAAATGCCGCTAGCTCGGGGAAAAAGCATAATCTATCTAAAGATATAGGAGTTAAACATTGACAATTTGACCGATATTCCCTACAGGTTAAACTTCGCAGTTTGTAGGGCGATTTTCAGGGCAAATACTTTTGCGATTGTCTCATATTTTCTGCGGGAACGTGCTTGCTAAATATTTGTGTCGCCATCTCATGACAAATGCTGAGGATCTCGCCAAACATCAAGCTCCCCACTTACACCCTTGCCGACACTGCCGTCAATGGGGAACTCTTACCCAAGATCGTTTGCTGCTGACTATTTTGGTCGATCGCACCCAGTTTCTGCACAAGTTTCTTTATAACTTTTATGCGGCTTGCGCCCTATCTGTCTGAAGTCGTACATTGCCAACTCCCGGCAAAACATCATACAACTTCCCAAACAGGATGCAACTCGATGTCAGGGTTCCAAACCCTCATGCAGTAAGTCATTCGATTTGCAAATCGGGGTCATTGACAATCGAAAATCTTCAATGCCACAATCGAAAATGGCATCACCCCTCCCTCTCCTGAGAGCCAATGCACAAATTAGCCGACTGTTTTTGTATCTCAACAAACAGTCGGCTGCGAAATTACGGTGAAAATGCTGAGTTTAAGTTTCCTTGTTCAACAATTTCTCCACTTGTTTGAGAGCTATAGTGCCGACGTTGTAAGCAGCCCAGCCGCCCGCCAACAATACGGGACTCAATACTATTAGTATGCGCCAGTCAAATTCCATGAGTTCTCCTCCTAAAGTTTTTTAACAAATTCTCATAATCTATTTGTATCTCATTTTGTCGCCATTCTCCTGACTCCTCAAGCAAATATTGTCGCCGAAAAAGTTCCTCCACAGCAAGGAGCGATCGCGCTTGCAGGACATCGCGCCCAGTAATTGAGACTGCAACTCCCTGCCGTCAACCTTCATCAGAAAAAAGGGTGTGAAACCCCGTCCTTCTAGGACGGCTTTACAGTTCGCCAAGAGTTGTAGGCAAGGAATTTGCAATCTTCCGGCTTTGCACCTTGAGTTAGGCGTTTGCCTGTATCAAGACTGTGCAGGCTGACGCGAGACTTTTGAATGTCTTCACCACCGACATAGCATTTACCGTATTTGGGATGGTTGACAATCCCGCCCCGCTTTAACCCTTGCGACATAGAACCCCCATAAGGGCGGCGGTATCCATTCTTGCCGGGATTGAAAACATGAAGTTGTCTGCGGTGAATGCGAAGCGGCTGGCACTCCATTACCGCTGTATTGTCTGGCCCAGAATCACCACCCACTAGCAAATAAGCCAAAACCCACGAATCAACGCAATGAGCGTCAAAACTGTTAGATAGTTTTTTCTTGGACTTCTTCAGTCCCAGCGCTTGTCTGGTTTGATAGGTATTCTCCCAGCCGTCGAACTTGGTCACGGGTGCAATTTTTTCTAGTTCCCAGTAGCACCACTGCTTTCCAACTTCCAGGGGTGAAAATGATGTATTCCAAGCCTTGCAACCTTTCTTGGTTGTGGCTTTGATATCTTCAATCCCAATATGGGAAACAGGGAAGATAGAGGCCAAGACCTTAACAACTCTGACCTTGAATTGCCATCTTGCTTTTGTGCTCGGAGGAATCCCCCCGCGCTTGCGATTTTGGCGATTCTTTCGATACGGTGTCTTGCGGTTGCGTCTGGCACGTCTGGCATTGGTACTCGCCTCAAGAGCATCCTTAACCCAATCAACCGCATGAAATTGCTGGTTGAGATAGGTGTGAGCTTTGGATTTGACAGTGTACCCTTCGCGCTTGGAACCCGGATCGATTCCAACTGCTACAGGTTGCATTAGACGATTAGACGGCTCAACGTTTAAGCGAATGCAAAAGATTCCTTTACGAAAGAAAGGAGTTGCTTTTCCAGATTCAATCCATCTTTGGGCCACGGGTGTTGTAGGCATCAAAGGTCGCTGACTTGAGTCAACTACTGGAACGTATTGCATCTTGGTTTGTTTGCCAGTAAGGCTAATTGTTTAATTCCCTTCGACTTTGACGATCCAAGAGGTTAGGGATTAGGGAGGTGTCCTTAACGTTGCCAGAAGTGCCACCTTCCGATCGTTCAAATTAGCTTCTCAGCTAGTGTCTAGTCCTACTTGCGCTTGCTTTTCTCTATTGGCTTAGAGTCCAGACAAGCCCCGTGCCTACAGGCCGGGGTTAGTGACCCGCTCTCCTTACACCCAATTATCCCAAAATCTGTTTGGCAATCCCTTCCACCACCAGAGTTAGAGGGTCTTTAGGGAAGTGCAGGGCAAACACCCCCTTACTCGCTAACAGCATCATCTTATCGCTGTGGGGCAGCACCCCTGCAACTGGGATGCTGTAAATACTCTCTACTTGCTGCTTCAAATCATCGAAATCCAAGGATTCTGGCGCTTTGTTAATTGTGATCAAAATCTTGGGAACCTCTAATTTGCGGGCCACATCTACCGTCACAGCCGTTCCCTGAAAATCTTGCTGATCCGGACGCAGAATCAGCAGCAGGATGTCCGAAATTGTGATGCTGAGCAGGGTTTCTTCGTTGAGCCCCGGGTGGGTGTCGATAAATAGGTAGTCTAAGTTCAGAACGTCGATCAGTTCTTGAAAGCCGTCGGTAAGCAGTCCCACGTCGTAGCCTTCCCGCAAAACTCGCGCTATCTCCCCTGCTTTTATGCTCGAAGGAATCAGGTATAGGCTGCCGTTACGGGCTAATTTTGGGAGCAGCGAACTCACATTGTAGGCCGTATCCGAGATCGGACACCGGCCCCACAGGTAATCGTTGAGACAGCGCTCCATGTTGTTCTCGCTGAAACCGAACAGCACGTGAATCCCGGGCGATTGAATGTCTGTGTCCACAATGGCAACCCTGTTTCCGCTGCGAGCGATAATAGATGCCAGGTTTGCAGTCGTGTTAGATTTGCCAGTGCCACCCCGATAAGAGTGGACAGAGATGATTTTGGACATGATATGCGTATTGCCAAGATTGAACAATTATCTCTTTAAGTCTAGTCATTTATGGACTTTCAAGTTTTTGGGATGCTGGACTTTTATTTAGATTCGGTTGTTGATTTATGTCCTCTATAGGTGGGAACCCTGCTTAGCCGCGAAGTCTGCCCATCAATCAGACTCTAGAAACGAAGGCATTATTGAGAGGCAGATCAGATTGTAGTCTACAACCAACAGTAATCTCAACAACCTGATTTGTAAGATAGAGGGCGTAGTAGTTCGCCCACTAGGTGTAACAGCGTCAAAACGGAATGCAAGTCATATTTGACGATAAGTTCTACAACTATGACGGGTAAAAACGAAGAGCATCAATTATTATGTAATTCACGATCGCATCATATATCGCTCAATCTTCCTTCCCCCTCAAATCCTCCCGGTCTGTTAAACTATCAATCTTTTCCTCTTTTATCCTCTTGTCTGCGTTCCGGCGCTGCCGCATCTGCTTTGCCCTCGCTTGCAAATCGCTGAACCCCTCATCGGGTTCGGTTTCGCCAGAACTAGCACTCGCGCCCGGATCGATCGCGCTTTCTGTTTTTGAGTCGCTTTTTGAGTCGCTTTCCGATGCTGTCGCGGCGGCCCGCTGCTTCTGCTGTTTGGCTTTTAGCTGCAACTGAGCTAAGAATTCGTCTGCCTCGCTTTGGGCCTGGGGAAGATCCCCCGCACTGACCGTTATTTCTTCGGGTTCCAAGAGTGCTTTTTCAGAGGGATCTTTTTTGCTACTTTTGAGTTCATCTTTCTTGAGCTGCAATTCTTTAAAGAAATCTGATTCTACAATTTCTGCAACTTGCTGTTCTTTTTGGGCTTGGTCTATTTCGATTTTGAAGACTTGTTTTACTCGATCGCTAATTGCTTTCCCGTATCCCGATTTATTAAATCTGTCTGCTGATACAATGCTGCCGCCAGTTAGAATTAATCCTAAGACTGGCGCTGCCACAGGCACCCACCCTCCCAACAGAAAAATCCCAAAACCGATCGCGCCACACCCCGACAGTATTGCTGCGAATGTCAGCGCCAACTTCCCTGGGTGAGCCATCCGCGATGCCACGGTTCCTCCGACCATTGACCATCCTGCAATCCACAGGATTTCTGCCCATTCCGGCCAAAACCAAAACATCGGTCTCTTGTCTAAAACAGCACTCAAAATTTGGCTGATTACTTGTGCGTGTACCACAAGCCCAGGCATGAATTGATTTTTTTGCTGCTGCCCGCTGTAAGGAGTATAAAATACATCTTTAACGGTTTCTGTGGTGTAACCGATCATCACTATTTTATCTTTAACTAAATTCGGATCGACTTTCCCTTCTAAAACATCGGTAATTGTGACTTTCTTTGCGACTTGCTCCCGGGAACGATAATTAATTAGTATTTGATATCCCCTCGCATCGACATTGCTGTATCCTCCGTCATTGCTTTTTAATTTTTTCAATTGGGTTTTTCCCAGCCATAAAGATTGATCGGCTGCCAGTCTGGGAAAAATTTTGTGCTTCTTTAGGTAGCGGAGTGATAGCTGGAGGTTGAAGGAAGTTAAGACTTGAGAATTGTCATTGCAAAGATGTTTTTCTACCGAGTCAGCGCCCTTAATTATCGGTGGTTTCATAAATAATAAAGCCCTGCGGAGTATGCCGCCCGGATCGATTCCAAAATCTGCAAATCCCACCCGGTTTGCTGGCATGGACGGAGGAGGGGGAGAACCGGGAGTCTCGGGGCCTCCGTCGGTGACTAAACATACCCCGATAATTCGATCGCTTTTTTGTAAAACTTTAGTTAATTCCTCGCGCCCCTCTCCTAAAGGTACATCTCGCAGTACGTCTAAACCGATGACTGCCGGCTGCATTTTTTCTAGTTTTTGTAATATTTCAGCTATTTTGCGATCGGATATCGGCCACTGCTTCAGTTTCTGAATGTCTGCTTCGGTAATCCCCACAATTAGCAAGCGCGGATCTGGCTTTTCGTCGGGACGCCATCTCAGCATTTGGTCGTAAGCGCTTAATTCTAGTGGTTCCAGTATTCCTAGGTGCCTGACCCCCACCAACGATAATGTTGCTACCGCGCTGGCAATTAATACAGATCTAGAAAGTGTTAGCGATGGTTTATACAGTTGACTCAATTGAGCCGCTGCCGATCGAATTTTGTCAGATAGAAATTTGTTAGATATTTTAGTCATTGCCACAATATAAAATTTTGACTCGTTTCACCCAACAGCAGTTATGTTGCTTGTCGGCACCTACACGAGACTTCCTCCATCTTAGAACACCCGGAAACTTCGACCGATTTGTAACAAAAATTTACAGTTCGCTGGTAGCGAAATGTGTATGGAATCACAGTCGCGACCTCAACTGCCGGATTTGCTGTCCCCAGCATCCAGTCGCAGATCTAATTCATTAATGCTATGGATGTGTCAAGGTTCAAATTCTCTATCTGCGGTGTGAGACTAGCTTCTCAAAAATATTGGTCGCCAGCAGGGAGTGTCTGTGTTTGCAATATTATAGGCAATACTTCGGACAGTTTTTTAACGGCCCTGTAAGCCTTACGTAGTAAGCCATGCCATTTTTTACGCATTTTCTGCAACGAGTGGGGCAAAGTCAAACACTCGATCGCATCTAAAACTGTCCGAAGTATTGATAGGGAAAGATACAAAAAAATGAAACGTTATTTAGATAGGGCTACGCTGCCGGTAGCCCTATCTGCGATCGCAACTATCGTCCCCAGTTAACTTGCCCGAGTGCGGGCAAAATCCCCACCGATGGTGCTGAGTCACAATGTTAATTTCCCGTCTCCCAATGTCAGCGCGCCAGACAACAGCTAAGGGGGAGTGCCTCGCGGTAGCAATTTTTGTCCGGCGGGTTTATCTATTACTTTTTTAGTGTCTCCAACTAATATCGGTTTAACCATCAAAGATTCTCCCACAAGTTTTGTCTGTATCCCTCAAACCTCGGCATAAATAGAGTTTACTTTGCTGACAGACAAGGAGAACAAAGTTATGTCTCAAAAAACATTTAAAGTTGATGAATACGGGATTGTTGGAACTAGCATTCTTGCTACGGGGGACAGCAACAAATCACTAGAAGTTGGCAAGCGTTACCTGTGGTCGTTTTCGATGGTTTGCGAACCAGACGATCGATCGTCCGGTTCAGTTGTTAAAGGGTTCGTACAGCGCATCGCACCCCAGCCAACTCTCCATAGCGATTTGGCAAATCCCGACCCGATGACGAGGCTCGAAGTTTATGCTAAAAATGAGATTTGGTACGAAACTCTCGCTACTTTAGCCCAAAGGCGGCGACAGACACCGCAGGATGCGAGACCCAGGGCCAAGCGGACGCAATTGTTGCAGTCCCAAGGACTGGAATCAGCGGTAGGTCAATCGCTGGTTGGGTCTCTTTAAAGATCGCTATTTATTGAACTTTTGTGCGTCTTTTGATGGCGATGTGAAGAAGCAAAAGTTGACCCGATCGCGCCCGGGGTGAAAACTCCGCGCTAACAGTCGAGACGCGATCTATGATATATCTATAAGTTGGTGAAAAAATGAAACGTTTTCTACATTTTACTGCCCTCGCACTCTCTGTAAGTGCGATCGCACTTAGTGTCCCCAGTTTCGGGCCACCCATGCAGGCTGTGCCTGCACCAATGCTGCTGAGTCAGAATGTTAAATTTAAACCTCCCGATGTAGACGCCCCCGACAACAGGCAATCGGCGACGCATCGAGGCAATGCTTGTCCGAAGGATTTATTTATTGTTCCTTTAATACCTAAAAGCAATGATGGTTTAACCCTAGCAGAATCGCCAACATTCTTGGCCTATGTTTCTCACTCTTCGACTCAAGTCGAGTTTAGGTTGCAAGCTGACGACGGAAAAGGAATCGATGCTTATAAAACGACTTTCAAAGTTGACAAGCCGGGGATAATTGAGGTCAGTATTCCTAACAAAGGCGATGGCAAAAAATCTCTGGAGGTTAACCAGCGGTATCAGTGGTCGTTTTCCGTGGCTTGCAATGACGATCCGTCGGGAAATTATTTTGTTAAAGGGTTTGTGAAGCGCATTGAACCCGAGGAAACTCTCAAGAAAGATTTGGCAAATGCTGAGCCGATGGCTAGGGCGATCGCTTATGCTAAAAATAATATTTGGTACGATACAATTGGTACTCTAGCCCAAATGCGGCGAAGAGCGCCCAATGATGCGAGTCTGAGGGCCGAGTGGAAGCAATTGTTGCAGTCCCAAAAACTCGAATCTGTTGCCGATCAACCGCTAGTTCAGTCTTTTTAAGCCTCCCTATTTCTCAAGGCTTTCTTTTGTCCTTCTTCTGAGGATCTCAAGAAGGACAAATTAAACCGATCGCCCGCTGCGATTCTTACTCCTAGTCATACCAAATCCGGGGCGTGATATCCCCGTTATCATTCGGCGGTTGAAACCGCTGCTACACAAACAAAGTCGGCAGTAAGGCCGACTGGTTCATAAAGGGTATCGGAAACCTGGATTTGGTATCAGGAGTAAAAATCCCAACCCTGATTTTATTCTATCTGGTGAAAAAAATGAAACGTTTTCTAAATTTTACGGCACTGGCGATCGCTGTATTGGCGATCGCAATTACTCTCCCCAGCTTGTTTTCACCGATGCAGGCCGTCCCTGCACCAACTCCCCTGGGTCAGAATGTTAATTTCACACCCCCTGAAGTCACAGCCCCGGAGAACCGCCAAGGGGGAGCCCATCGAGGCTGTCAGTTGCAGGATGGTTTATCGATTACTCCGTTAATACCTGAAAGCAATATTGGCTTAACCCTAACAGAGTCGCCAACATTTTTTGTCTATGTCTCTCAACCGGCGGCTCAAGTAGAGTTTGTTTTGCTAAACGAAGATGAATCCGAAGTAGTCTACGAATCTAGTTTAAAAGTTGACAAAGCTGGAATTGTGGGAGTTAGCCTTTCTGACAAAGGCAAGACAAAAAATATTGAGGTTGGTAAGCGATATGTCTGGTCGTTTGCACTGGCTTGCGATCCTCAGGAACGATCGGGAGATTATATTACTAAAGGATGGATGCAGCGAGTTGAACCGCAAGGAACTCTCAAGAGCGCTTTGGCAAATCCCGACCCGAGGGCGAAGCTGATCGCTTATGCTAAAAATGGCATTTGGTACGAGACTCTTGCGACTCTAGCCCAAATGCGTAGCGTCGCACCCGATGATGCGCGGCTGAAGACTGAGTGGACGCAATTGTTGAAGTCCCAAAAACTCGAAGCAGTTGCCGATAAACCGCTAGTTCAATCTTTTTAATCGTCCCGATTTCTCAAGGCTTAATTTGTCCTTTTTCTGGGAATCTGAAGATTGACAAATTAAGCCGATCGCCCGCTGCGATTCTTACTCCTAGCGCTCTACGGATTATTATGTTGTAGGGTTCGTAGAGCGAATTGAACCAAAGGAAACTTTAAAGAAAGCTTTGGCAAATCCCGACTCTATGGCTAGGGCGATCGCTAGCGCTAAAAATGGGATTTGGTACGACACTCTTGCGACTCTAGCCCAAATGCGACGCATCGCACCTGATGATGCGAGTCTCAAAGCAGAGTGGACGCAATTGTTGCAGTCCCAAACACTAGAAGCAGTTGCCGACAAACCGCTAGTTCAGTCTTTTTAATCGAGACTATTCAGCCAAATCCCAAATCCCCAATCTAAAATCCCCAATCTAAAATCTAAAATCCCTTGATGACTAATAACTCTCCAACAATTCTCGCCCTTGATTTTGACGGTGTAATTTGTGACGGACTAATCGAATATTTCCAAACAGCTTGGCGCAGCTACTGTCAAATCTGGAAACCAATCGAAACAGTCCCCGAGCCAGATTTAGCTTTGAGTTTCTACCGAGTGCGGCCAGCCATCGAAACCGGCTGGGAAATGCCGCTGCTGATTCGCGCACTGCTGACAGGAATTACCGAAGAGCAAATTTTGCTGGAATGGCCGAACATTGTCCCGCAGTTATTGACCGAAAATAATTTAAAAGCCCAGTCTGTCGGCGCAATGTTAGACGGACTGCGCGATAATTGGATTGCTGAGGATTTAGCTGGATGGCTGTCTTTGCACCGCTTTTATCCAGGAGTAGCCGATCGCCTGCACTCGTTGCAGGATAGTTCGGTCAAAGTGGCGATCGTCACAACCAAGGAAGGACGTTTTGTGCGAGAACTCTTGCAGCTAGCGGGCGTACAAATGCCGTCGGAGTTGATTTTTGGCAAGGAATACAACAAGCCCAAACACCAAACTTTGCGGGAATTTTTGGCAGCGTCTGGCAAAGATACGACTATTTGGTTTGTGGAAGACCGGTTAAAAACTTTGCTCTCGGTGAAGCAGCAGCCGGATTTATCTCAGGTAAGGTTATTTTTGGCTGACTGGGGTTACAATACTTTAGCTGAACGGGAGTCTGTGGCTCAAAATCCACCAGTTCAATTGCTTTCTCTCTCGCAGTTTGCCGGAGATTTTGTCGATTGGCTGCCCGACGAATGTTGATGTTAGACTTGTTGGCAGGTAGATTTTTTTTCGCTTAGCAGAGTCAAAAAAAATCCCTAAATTTCACACTTTTTTTGTTGACTTTTGCGGCGCTGGCATGGTATTTTTAAATAATGGGATGGTGGCGTAAATAATATTTTTTAACATATTCCCATTATGATATAAATATAACAGGAATTTCCCAAAAAATCAAGGGTATCGATAAAAAAAATAGATTTTTTCATGTCGATGACCCAGTAATAAAATAGGTTCGTAGTGAGGACTTTAGTCCGCATCCAAGAGAGGACTAAAGTCCTCACTACGAACCAATCTGAGGCTTAAAACAAATGCTAGATTTAACTAAAGCAGCCAAAGCAATGCAGGGAATGAGCCAACATTTGAATGTGGAGGCTTTGGCGGCTCGCTTGCGTTTGCAAGTGGCTCAGAATTTGCTAGAAAAAGCCGCGGTAGGACAAGAAAATTTGGTAGAATTGCAAGAAAGTTGGAGCGATCGCACTTTATTCAATGCAGCCACGCCGATCGAGCCCTTGGACGATCGCAAATACATCACCGCACCCCCCGCCGCCCACACAGTCTTCGCCACAGACGGATCGCAAATCTCGCCCAGCCATCACGAAATCGCCTACTGCTACCTGATCAACGTCGGTACAGTCATGCTGCACTACGGCCAAAGCCGCCACCCAGTATTAGACAGCGTGCCCGAAGTTTTCTACAAACCAGAAGACTTGTATGCTTCGCGCCAGTGGGGCATTAGAACCGAAGAGTGGATGGGATACCGGCGCGCCGTTTCCGAAGCCATCGCCCTCGCGGAAATGGGCTGCAATTGGGCAAAATTTAACGACAATCAACTACCAGCGCCAACTTTGGCAATGGTAGACGGTTCCCTGATTTATTGGTTTTTGGAACAGTTACCTAGCGAAGCGCGCGATCGAATTTTGCAGCCAATTTTAGAAGCTTGGGACAAATTGCGCTTAGCAAAAATTCCCCTATTAGGATACTTGAGCGCTTCTCGCAGCACCGAAAGCTTATCTTTTTTGCGGTTTCAAGCCTGCACCCACGAAGTACCAGACTGCATGACAAACTGCCCCAACGTCGGATTTTCCGCTACCAGTGCTTTCGACGAAAAAGCACCTTGTCAAGAATTTGAACCCCTGCGAGATGCCGTCTTGTGGGCCACAATCCTGCTACCCGGACAAAGAAGCCCGTTGTGGAAATCCCACGCTCGAATTTTAGATTTATACGGTCTCAATCCCATCTATTTTTGTTACGTTCATGTTGGCACAGAAATTGCTAGAATAGAAGTTCCCGAATGGGTAGCACAAGATAAGACAGAGCTAGATTTAGCCTTAGGAATGATGCTGGCTCAAGTACACAAAGGCGGCGGCTATCCCGTGACGCTAGCAGAAGCCCACAACCAAGCAGTTGTCACCGGGGGCGATCGAAGTAGCTTTTTCGCTTTGTTAGAGCAACAAATGATTAAAGCAGGTTTAAAAAATGTCGGAATTTCTAATAAGGAAACCCGGAAGCGCGGCAGTATTGCTTGAATTAAAAATTAGAGTTAAAAATGTTATATGCCCCTAGAGTTAATTATCTTAATTGCTTCCTTGCTTGTATCTTGGCTGGTATTTAATTGGGCTTTTAAAGTATTGAAAGCCAGCATCGGTACAGCGATTTCTATAGCAGCAATTGTGCTGGCGATGCAATTATTGTTTGGCATCGGGCCAAATCAGCTTTTTCAACATATAACTCACCTGCCACAAACCCTTGGGAAAATTATTTTTGGCAGGTGAGCCGACTTTAGACTTGAGATTTGCAATCGCAGTGCGATCCTATCGCTCGCGAGGAATAGGATATCATGTCTGCTCGAACAATCACGATAATATTGGTTCGTAGTGAGGACTTTAGTCCGCAACAAAGAAGGACTAAAGTCCGAAGGATCAAACCTTTTTTATTCTGGTTCGTAGTGAGGACTTTAGTCCGCAACAAAGAAGGACTAAAGTCCGAAGGATCAAACCTGATCAAACCTTTTTTATTCTGGTTCGTAGTGAGGACTTTAGTTCTCATAAAGAAGGACTAAAGTCCGAAGGATCAAACCTTTTTTATTCTGGTTCGTAGTGAGGACTTTAGTCCTCATAAAGAAGGACTAAAGTCCTCAGTACGAACCCTTTTTATTACTGTCTAACTTCCGAGCATTTGAAGCTTGTACAAACTGGCATACAAACCTTCTTGTTGCAACAACTCTTCGTGGCTCCCAGACTCTACTAACTGCCCGCGTTTGAGCACCAAAATGCGATCGACATTTCGGATAGTCGAAAGCCTGTGAGCAATGATTATCGCCGTTCTGTCCACCATCAAACGCTCCAGAGCCTCTTGAATCAAAGCTTCCGTCCCCACATCCAAACTAGCAGTCGCCTCGTCCAAAACTAAAATACTGGGGTTGCGAATAGCCGCGCGAGCAAACGCTAACAACTGCTTTTGTCCCCCCGAAAGATTCGTTCCCCTCTCCCGCAATTGCGTGTCATAACCTTGAGGTAATTCTTCAATTAAACGAGCAACATTCGTCTTTTCTGCTGCTGCTCGAATCTCCTCCATCGAGTAACTTTCGCCAAGGCTAATATTGCTCTTCACATCACCAGCAAAAAGAAAGCCATCTTGAATAATCACACCTACGTGTCTCCGCAATTCTGCTTGAGGCAAATCGCGAATATCTACATGATTAACCAAAATCCTGCCCCGCGTGGGTTCATAGAGGCGACACAGAAGACGAATAATTGAACTTTTTCCTGCACCTGTCGGGCCAACTAATGCGACTTTTTCGCCGGATTTAATCGTAAAATTAAGGTCTTGCAAAACATATTCGTTATCTTTGTAAGCAAACCACACATTGTCAAATTGGATTTCTCCTGATGCGGCTTGCTTTGATTGGGCATGGGCAATTAGGGATTTTTGATTGTTAGCTGACAGGCGATATTCAGAAGTTACAGGAGTGTGATTGTTGTCTACCAATTCTGGCTCATTTGAAGATAAATTATAGGCAAGTGCCTCTGGATGACCGGCCATCAGCAGCGGCGAATAATATTCCCTTCTTCCCTCTTCCCTCTTCCTTCTATTTTTTACATCCGTTACATCCGTTACATCCGCTACAAAATCCGTTGCCGAACTTCCTTCTTCCTTCTCCCCGCTAGTTGGATCTTTAATTTCGATGGGTTCGTTGAGAATATCGCTAATCCGTTCTACAGCGGTAAATCCTGCTTGAATTGCCGTAAATTTCTCGGCAAATTGCCGCAGCGGATCGAAGAGACGCTGAGCAAATAAAATAAATGCTGACAGAGTACCAAAGTTAAGAGTACCTTGCAGAACATTTTGACCGCCCATCCACAAAACGGCTGCAATTGCTACTAAAGCAATCCATTCCAATGTCGCAGATACCGCTGAGTCGTAAAATATAGTTTTATCAACAGCCTTAATGTAGCGTTTGTTGGTAACGCTAAATAATTCTGAGTTGAATCTTTCGCGGCGGAATAGCTGCACTACGCCAATACCCGTCAGGTTTTCTTGCAGTTGGGCGTTGAGATCGGAAAGTTCTTCTCTGGTATTGTAATTGGCAATCCGATATTGGTTCTGAAAATAAACGATTAAAGCGGTAATCGGTACCATCATCGTCACCAACATTAAAGCTAGTTGCCACTGCATGGTAAACATGAAAATGGCAATTACTAAAATTGAAAATAAATCGCTGACAATCCCGATCGCCCCTGAGGAAAAAACTTCCCCCAAAGCTTCCACATCGCTGGTGAGGCGAGTCATCAATCTGCCTACAGGAGTGCGATCGAAAAATCTCACTGCTAGCGATGTGACGTGGGCGAACAAATCATTTCTAATATCAGTAGTAATAATTTGCCCTACTTTCGTGACTAAATAGCCTTGAACAGATTGCAGTGCCAATCTAAATGCTATAGTTAGCATCAGCAACACTGCCAAAACATTTAATGCAGTAGATAAAGGCAATCCTCGCAAAAATTCATAGGTAGGTTCCGCTCGAATTACCGAAATTGCCTGTCCGATCAGAATCGGTTGAACTGCTCCTGAGACTGCTAGCGGTACTAATAGTGCGATCGAGATAATCAACAAGCGTTTGCTGCGGGTTGCGTAAGATGCCAACCTCATGAATAACCGCCAGTCTGTTTCGCGGCGGGGTTGGTTTTCGGTGTCTGCTACTGGTGAGGAAATGGTCATCGATGCCAAAAATGGTACAATACATCCAATTAATAATTGTAACAAATAGAATCAATATTTTGCATGAATATCGGTAATACCAATTTAATGGGTCGTTGCACATATTCCGATCCCCCTCGCATCCCCCTGATTGTCGGGGGACTTTGATTGGACTCTTATTCCCCCCTTTTTAAGGGGGGTGCCAGGGTGATCGAATTCTCTGCAGCTTCATAAAAAATTCGTATAAACATTTTAGTTGGGTTTCGTTCCTCAACCCAACTAAAATGTTTGTATCCAAACAAAACTGGTATTATAATCGACTGGTAGAAGTTATATAATCATCATGCAAGAGATAGAGACAGCCCGATTGTATCTGAGACAATTTACGCCAGACGACTTAGATGAGCTGTACCGCATCTACAGCGATTCAGAAGTGATGAAGTATCTGAGCGAAGGCGTCAGAAATAGAGAAGAAACAGCAGCAGATTTATTTCAGATCGTCGCAGATTGGGAAAAACACGCTTTCGGTTTGTGGGCTGTTGTCAATAAAGAAAATAACCAATTGATCGGGGACGGGGGGCTTCGCTTTTTAGGCAAAACACCTGAAGTAGAAGTCGGTTACGTGTTAGCAAAAGCCTATTGGGGACAAGGTTTAGCATCCGAAGTTGCAGCGGCGACGCTCAAGCATGGATTTGAAGTATTGAAACTAGAAAAAATTGTGGCTGTTGCAGATGCCGAAAACAGATCCTCGCGGCGGGTAATGGAAAAAGTGGGGATGAAATACCAGCATAATTTTGACGATTGCGATCGCGATCGAGTATATTATTCGGTCGCGAGATTTGAATATTTTGCATCGAATGAAACAAAATTAAAATGTTTATAGCCGGACAAGATTTGAAATATTAAATTTACAGAGAATAGTTGCGATCGCCCACTTCCAAAATATCGCATCCCAGCGGGTGATGCAGAAAGTTGGTTTCAAATATGAGAACAACGGTCGTTATTATAAAACTGATGTAGTATATTGTTCCATATCGCGATCGCAATATCTTCAGGAGTAAAAGTCTATGCGTAAACTTTTGTTGCAAATATTGGTGTTAAGTCCAGTGGTTTTAACTTTTTGCTGGATGAATGCCAAAAGTGCGATCGCCCAAGGAGTCGATCGCCAAACCAACGCACCAACTCCCACAAATGTCTCTCAATCGGCTGACATTGCACCAAGTAGCTGGGCTTTTCAGGCACTACTATCCTTAGCAAAACGCTACAGTTGCCCGATTGTCGCCCCAGTTGGTACTACTTTAGGCGATCGACCTTTAAAACGCTCTGACTTTGCGGTAAGTTTAAATAGTTGTTTGGTAAACGTCGATCGGGCGATCGCAGCAGGTACGCCAAAAGTCGGCCCAGAAGATTTAGCCATAGTCCAACGTTTACAGACTGAATTCGCCCCTGAATTAGCGACGCTGCGGGGTAGAGTTGACGCATTAGAAGCTCGTAGTGGTGAATTGGAACAAAATCGAAATCCCCCCCTTTCAGAACCAAATTCTGTACCTTTACCAGCGCCTTCTCCCCAAACATCCCCTCAGCGAGTGAGACTTAACCTTGACAGTCGCACTTCTGGGAATCTTATAGGACAAGATACATTAAGAACTAGAGTTTCTGGTGGCATCAATCCACAATCAGCAACTTTCGGTATATCCCCTGTATTTCCCCAGCAACAACAATTCGATCGCGAAGGATACAACCGCATTTACGATAACTCCTATCAGCGGGCTAGCAACAACCCGCTTTCCACATTTGGCATCGATGTCGATACAGCATCCTACAGCAATGTCCGACGCTTTATCAACAGCGGTGTGATGCCCCCCAAAGATGCAGTGCGCCTCGAAGAACTAATTAATTACTTTACCTACGACTATCCGCAACCAAAGGGCGATCGACCTTTTTCAATTAATACAGAACTCGCCAATGCTCCCTGGAATCCCCAACACAAATTAGTCCACATTGGTTTGCAAGGAAAAAGCATTTCCACCAAAAATTTACCGCCGAACAATCTCGTATTTCTGATCGATGTTTCCGGTTCCATGAATTCGCCGGACAAATTACCGTTAGTCAAAGCATCTTTGAAATATCTCGTCAGCGAATTGCGAGCCAAAGATAGCGTCACCATTGTAGTCTATGCCGGAGCCGCCGGGTTAGTCTTGCCTCCAACACCGGGCAACCAAAAAGAAAAGATATTAGATAGCATTGACAAGCTAGAAGCAGGTGGTTCTACCGCAGGCGGAGCAGGCATTCAACTAGCCTACAAAGTTGCTAGAGACAACTTTATTAAACAAGGAAACAACCGCGTTATTCTGGCAACAGACGGCGATTTTAATGTCGGCGCTTCCAGCGATGGCGAACTCGTGCGGATGATTGAAGAAAAACGAGAACAAGGAGTTTTCCTAAGCGTCTTGGGATTTGGTACTGGCAATTTGCAAGATGCAAAAATGGAACAGCTAGCCGATAAAGGTAATGGCAATTATGCTTATATCGACAGCCTGCTGGAAGCCAAAAAAGTATTAGTCACTCAAATGGGAGGCACGCTATTTACCATAGCCAAAGATGTGAAAATTCAAGTAGAATTCAATCCGGCTAAAGTTCAAGCCTACCGTCTAGTTGGTTACGAAAATCGAGTTTTGCAAAATCAAGACTTTAACGATGACAAAAAAGATGCAGGTGAATTAGGTGCGGGACATTCGGTAACGGCAATTTACGAAATTATTCCGGTTGGTGTCGCCAGCGATGTCAAATTGCCGGAAGTCGATCCATTAAAATATCAACCGAATCCAGCCACTGCTTCTGCATCTCAAACTGATGAATTGATGCAGGTAAAGTTGCGTTATAAAAAACCTAACGAGACAGTCAGTCAGTTAATTACGCAGTCAGTAATGGACAAACCTGTAAAACTAGAAAATGCCTCTGCCAACTTCAGATTTGCTGCTGCTGTAGCTGCTTTCGGGATGGTTTTGAGAGATTCTGAGTACAAAGGAGCAGCTAATTTCGATCAAGTATTGAAGCTAGCAAGTCAGGCGAAAGGTGAAGACAAGGAAGGCTATCGGGCAGAGTTCATCCGTTTAGTTGAAAACTGTAAGACGTTAGTGGCAAAGATAGGAGTAAAGTAGTTTTTTGTCACCTAACTGATGCCTTGTCCTAAATGTTTCAAGACTTGAAATGCCGATCGCAATTCACTTGGTACAGTATAAATCGAAAATGCCCGCGATAACCCATATTCTGGCGTAGGTTGAGCCATCAGTTTCACAAACAACACATCATCACCATTCGTCAACATCCCAAATCTCGGTTTATCCAAATCGGGATTTGCCATCATGTATGCTAATGCTTGAGGTAATGCCGATCGCGTCGAAATCGTAGTCTTCTTACACTCCAAAACCATTACCCAAAGCTGCTGAAGCAAAATCAAGATATCAATTCGTCCCCGCAGGGTTTCTTCCCCATCATCAATGGCAATTTCAATCGCAGATTCCGCCTTCATCCTGAAAGGTGGATCGTAGAATCCCGCCATTTCTAGCAAAGGTGATGCTACCAGCAATGTCACAGCCCCTTCTAACAATTCTCCATCCGCTCTATGATATAGTAATCTGCGTCGTAGCCTATCCAAACCAGTCTGTTCGGCATCGCTGAGATTTGGCAACTCAGCTTGCCATTCTGCAAAAAAAGCCTCATCTTCAGTTCGGCTCAAATTCAATCTTGATTCAGCCTCAGCAAGGCTTTTAATAGCTTCTGTAACTGCAATCACCTTTGCCATTCTTTACACTTGAAATACGCTATTTTTTTTCAGGACTTACGTATTAATAACATAATTATGTCATAATTAGCAAAGCTAAAAATCTCAAACCTTTGGAATAGGGTCGAGACTGCACAAGTGCTATGATATTACGATGAAGCTTACTAGCGGATTTGCGATCGGCAATCCCGACATTGAGCTATCTTACATGGAATTACCGATACAGTTTTGTAGGGTGCGCAGTGCGCACCTTACTGCTACCGATACAGTTTTGTAGGGTGCGCAGTGCGCACCTTACTGCTACCGATACAGTTCACCTTACTGCTACCGATACAGTTTTGTAGGGTGCGCAGTGCGCACCTTACTGCATTTAAGTTCACCGCTTCATCCCTGGACATTTTTATCGGCTAACAATTACGAACTTTTTTGCAATTGCTTGTTAACCTTAATAATCTTCTTGTCAAAATACTCTTTTCTGTGTCCCAATCTTTTCGCCACTTCCAACCCCTTCTGATAAGCTTCCAAAGCTTTCTTGTAATCCTTCATTTCCTGATAAACTTGACCGAGATTGTCGTAAGCACTCATCAGTCCGTACCAATTGTAAGCCCGTTCTTCCAGCAGCAACTGCATTTGATAGATTCGCACAGTCGGCTCTAGCTGTTTTTGCGATCGATAAAGCAATGCTAATTTATCCAAAGCTTCGCTCGCTTGGGCGTACTGTTGAATGGGGACAGCTAAATTGTAGGCTTCCTGATAGTATTGAGCTGCTAAGTTGATTTGACCTATAGTTTGGTAATCGGTGCCGATCGCAATTTTGAGCGGCGGTATCGCAGCCGGGTTTTGCAGGTTGAGATACACAGATGCTAGTTTTTCCCGGGCGGCGATCGCCTTTAGGGGCTGTTTCGACTGCTGGTAAACGTAGGCTAACTGTCTCAGAGTATCTACCTCAGTCGGAGGAGTTACAGGCTGCGGTGGCGCGCCATTTCCCGCCGTTACAGCAGAATTTGGTACAGCAGCATTAGCAGCAAATACAGCGCGGTTTTCCTGAATTAAAGTTGCCAATTCCTCATACACCGGAGCAGCTTTATCGTAACTCAGCCAATTGATGTGAACAAGTGCGATCGTCTTTAAAGTCTGACCTTGAGCCAATATATCTTGATTTTGGCGCGCATTTTCGAGAATTTGTTGGTAAACTTCTACAGTCGGGCCTTTAGCGCGCACCTGCCCAAAAGCCGCAGCTAAAGCGGGAAGCAACTCAGTATTGATAGGCACTTGGGATTTAACTTGTTGGTGAATTGCTTGCAACCGTTTAGTAATAAGCTGAAGTTCCAGGTTTTTATTGCTACTCCAAGCAACACTTCCCACCCGACTCAAAGCAGCAATTTCCGCCGCCGGGCCGAGATACCTCTGCAGCCGCAATTCTCGGAACCAAATATCAAAAGCGCCAGCCCCATCTCCAGCTTGCAGTTTAGCCGCTGCTTCTAAGCTTAACTTTTCCAAAGCCGCTGTCAGTTCCTCCCGCTGAGTGCTACTCAAAGATTCAGTAGCCGGTTTTAGGGGATCGGGTGTGGTAATTTCTAGAGGATTAGGAGAAAATTGATCGAGGGGTGGTGGATTAGTTTGGGCGCTAGCAATTGAACCAGCACACAGCCACAACCAAAGCAAGCACCCAATTGGCAAAGAATTTCTCATAAAAGAAATATAATTGCCACCATTCGGCAGCCCCGCACGAAACATCAAGTTTTGCATATTTAACAAAACGGTATAAATTATGTCACAAAGATGGCACACAAGCCAACTGTTCAACAAGAGCAACAAAATACAACTTACCGCACTGAGCAATTATTGGAATTTACAGGCTTTGGGCGATCCTCTTCGAGGGCTTCGCCAACGCATTTTGCGCCTATTCAGTTTAGCTCTAATTTTCCTAACTGTATGCACAGCTTGCGCCGCCCCTCCCGCCGTTGCCAGAGATCGCTCTTTTCCTGAAATATCTCTGAACTTTTTGGGCGAGTACCAATTGCCAAAAATTAACTTTGAAGGAGTACCAGTCGGCGGTTTGTCGGGAATCACCTACGACCCCAAAGGTATTAGCGGCGTCACTTCCAAAGCTTATCGTTTTTACGCCCTTTCCGACGACAAAAGCGAAAACGGAGAAGCCAGATTTTACAGTCTCCGACTCGACCTCACATCCAGCGATCCAGCCAATATTAGCCTCGAAAAAGTTTCTGTTGAAGGCGTTACATCCCTCAAAAAAGCAGACGGTGAAACCTTCCTTTGGGGTTCCATCAATCCCGAAGGTATCGCCCTGTCTCCACGGAATTCAGTATTTGTAGCCAGCGAAGGCCGCAATCCTTTTATCGGAGAGTTTGACCTGGCCACCGGGAAAATGCGAGGAAATTTGCCAATTCCCAAGCGTTACATCCCCGATACCAACGATGAACAACAGCAGCAAGGAGTCCAGAAAAGTTTAGGTTTTGAATCCTTGAGTATCGATCCAGAAACCTTTAGCCCGGGCGGTCTCGATCCGTTTAGGTTGTTTACAGCGACAGCAGCACCGTTAATTCAAGATTTAGACCCAGATAAAGCAAACAAAGTCCGTCTTTTACATTATATCATCGTCGATAAAACGCCGCAATTAGTCTCGGAAAATCTTTACACATTAGACCAAGTTCCCATGACTGTTTTGAACGGGTTAACCGAATTATTAACAGTCGGGGGCGGTCATTTTTTGAGTTTAGAGCGTTCTTTTGGACTGTCGGGATACAGCGCTAAAATTTATCAGGTAGCAGTTGGGGCGGCTACAGATACTTCTAGAATCGAGAGTTTTAAAGGAAAAATGGGAATGGTTGAACCTGTGAGGAAAAAGTTACTTTTAGACTTGAGCGAACGGGGAATTCCGCTGTACAATTTAGAGGGGATGACTCTGGGCCCACTGTTGCCCGACGGCAGTCAAAGTGTGGTTTTGGTGAGTGATGATAATTTTGATGAGGCGCAGAAAACTCAGTTTCTTTTGTTTAGCTTAAAAGGGAAATTTTAGGGTGCGGATGCTTGGTATCAGAATATTATTTCCGGTCAATTAGTCACAGTCAAAAGGTTTGTAGTGAGGACTTTATTCCTCTCCAAATGCGGACTAAAGTCCTCACTACGAACCTATTTTATTTATGGGGTTTTTGTTCGGATATGAGATTGGGTGATGGATGCGGACTAAAGTCCTCACTACGAACCTATTTTAATTAGGGGGCTTCTCTTTAGATATGATATCGCGTTTGACCTCAGAAACCCGGCTTTTCGGGGGTTTCTCACCTCATTAATTCCTGAAATTTTTACTTTTTGATAGCTAAAATTCGTTACATCCGTTAAATCCGTTAAAAAATCCGTTGCCGAACTTCTATATGCCTACACGCAAAAGCTTAAAATTACCAGATATCGAACTTTCCTACTTAGAATGGAACTCACAAACAGGGACAGAAAAAGTTCCGCGTTTGCTGCTGTTGCACGGTTTAGCAGATAGTGCAGTCGTCTGGACGAGCTTGGGGAATTACTTGTCGAACCGCTATCATGTTGTAGCGCCAGATATGCGCGGTCACGGGGAAAGCGAGAAACCGGAAACGGGTTATACTTTTGCTAGGGCGATCGCAGATTTGGAAGCTTTGATGGCACACCTCAACTGGAAAAATGCCCACATAGTCGGACATTCTTGGACTGGAAAATTAGCGCCAATTTGGGCGCGGCAGAAGGGCGATCGCATTTCGAGTATGATTTTAGTAGACCCAATCTTCATCACCAAGCTGCCCGCTGTGATGAAACTCAGTCTACCAATAGTTTACCGAAAATTAGACTGTCTCAAATGTATGGGCCCGTTTGCAACTTTAGCCCAAGCCGAAGCAGCCGCCAAACAATCGGGAGAATACGCTGGTTGGAGTGAAATGCAGCAAATGATATTCCAAAACCAAATCGAACAAAAATCAGACGGAAGTTGGGGAAGTAAATTTGTGATTCCCGCCAGAAATCAGATTTTTGCCGAAGTGATGAAAGTTGCCGGTTTAACGGAAAATATTGATATCCCAACTTTGTTCGTACAGCCGGAAACAGGCGTAAATCGCATGGATTGGCAAATGCAGCCCTACAAAACATACTTGCAAAATCTGACAATTGCCAAAGTACCGGGGAATCACTGGTGTTTTTTGACTCAACCGGATACTTTTAATCAAACTGTGGCAGAATTTTTAGATAGCTGTTCGTAGTGAGGACTTCAGTCCTCTTAACACTTGTGCAAAGGACTAAAGTCCTTACTACAAACTAGGACTAAAGTCCTTACTACAAACTAGGACTAAAGTCCTTATTACCAAGAATGAATTTAGAAATTATCGCACATCGGGGATTTTCGGCGAGATCCCCTGAGAACACTTTAGCAGCATTTGAACTGGCGATCGCCCGTGGCGCTAGTTCGATCGAATTTGACATCCAGCTATCCGCCGACAGCGTGCCCGTAGTTTTCCACGACGCCACCCTCGATAGAATCACCCGAGTTTCCGGTAAAGTCAGGGAAACAAACTTCTCAGACTTGCAGACACTCAATGCCGGTAAATGGTTTAGCGATGAATTTTCCGACGAAAAAATTCCTACCTTGAAAGAAGCATTAGGAATCCTCAAGAATGTTGACAAATTTCTCTACTTTGATGTCAAGCCGCACTGCGAATGGTCGGAGGCAGAAGTCGCGGATTTTGTCAATACTTTGAACGGTGCAGGAATCAAAGAAAAATGCGTTATTACTTCGTTTAGCGACAAATTTCTGGAACAAGTGCGGCGGCTAGATGGCGATTTGGCGATCGGACATATTGTTGCTAATCTAGAAGCGTACAAAACTCAATTGTCTCAAGCTGTCGCCCATCAGGATAACTTGATTACCAGCCTGTATCGCGTTTTGCTGGAAAACCCCGCACTGATTGCAGAAACCCGCAATCAAGGAGTTGACATTGTGGCGTGGACGGTGGACGATCCAGAAGATATGCAAAAGTTAATTGATTTGGGTGTAACTCGGATTGTCACTAATTGTTTGATATGATTTGTTTAACTTAATATCTTGCACCACGATCGAGAACGGGCAAGATGCCCGTTCCACAAAACTCAATTAATAAATGAACTACTTTCGCCAAAGCATCCACGAAATGTCCGGTTACGTACCGGGGGAACAGCCACCACTAGGCACAAAAATCATTAAACTAAATTCTAATGAAAATCCCTATCCGCCTTCTCCAAAAGCCTTAAAAGTGCTTCAGGAAATAGACCCAGAAATGCTGCGGCGCTATCCAGATCCAACTGGCAAAAGTTTCCGCATCGCTGCTAGTAAAGCTTTGGGAGTTCCTGACGATTGGATTTTGGTAGGTAACGGCAGCGATGATTTATTAAACTTGATAGTTCGCGCTGCGGGCGAACCTGGGAAACCCGTTGTTTGTCCCTCACCTACCTATGTATTGTACCGCACGCTGGCAGAAATTCAAGATGCAGAATTTGTCGAAGTTCCCTATCCAGACGACTACAAATTACCCGTAGATTTGCTAATAGCAGCTAAAGGTTCTGTGACATTTGTAGCTTCGCCAAACAGTCCCTCGGGAACAGCGATATCTGTGGCAGATTTGGAGAAACTTGCTCAAGAATTATCTGGCATTCTGGTCATCGATGAAGCTTATGTAGATTTTGCCGAAAACAATGCTTTGGAATTGACAAAAAACTACAGTAATGTTATAGTTTTGAGAACGCTTTCCAAAGGTTATTCCCTAGCAGGATTGAGGTTGGGTTTTGCGATCGCAAATCCGGCACTGTTGGCTGAATTAAATAAAATCAAAGACAGCTACAATGTGGATGCTATAGCTTATGCGGTGGCGGCAGGTGCGATCGCAGATTCAGACCACAAAACAGCCAACGCCGAAAAAATCAAGGCTGACCGAGTCCAACTAGCCGTTAGTTTCAAGGAATTAGGCTTTGAAGTTTGGCGATCGCAAACCAACTTTTTGTTAGTCAGGCCGCCCAACGGCGATGCAGAAAGAATTTATCAAACACTCAAAGAACGGGGAATATTGATTCGATACTTCAATCAGCCGCGATTGGACGATAAATTGCGAATTAGTATAGGTACAGAAGAACAGAATCAAATATTACTTAAAACTTTGAAAGAAATCCTCTAGATAACCACCCCAGCAATATAGGTTCGTAGTGAGGACTTCAGTCCGCATCTATCCGAGGACTAAAGTCCGAACGATCAAACCATTTGATTGTGGATAATTATTAGGATTGTCGATCGCCAAACCAGCCGACTGAGCAATATTCAGCAGCCTGTTATCAGCCGAAACAAAAAACAGTCGAGTATCTGGCTGCGAAAGGAGAGTAGTAGATTGAAAGCGCAAAGCCGACGCCAACTGTACAGCATCATAAGCCCGCAGCGGATGTTGCATCACCAATTCGGTGGCTGTTTCTATCACAGTTGGATCGACATCTATAACTCGGTATTCATTTTCAAAATCCTCCCTAACTTTTTGCACAATTAAATCAAAGCGCTCCGCAGACAAACTTCCATCCCGCAGACGGCGTGCAAAAGCGCTGTGTAACTCCACCCAAGTAATCTGGCTAATAACTAAATCGCTGTTTGTAGCAGGATCGGTAATCGATAAAATCCAGTCACTGCCTATTTCAGGCACGTACCGTTTGACTAAAGCGCTAGTATCGAAAAAATAAGCATTTACCACGGGCCACGATCCTCGATAATGATTTCTGACAGAGGCTTACCTGGTAGCGGTTCCATTTTTTTCATCAATTCGCGCCATTTCTGTTCGCGGCGTGCTAATTCTGCTCGATCGAGCTTACCCTGCTTATTTGGCAAACGCATCAATCCTCGTACATCCATCAACTTAATCGCTTTTTCGCGATCGCCCTGAAATTCTTCCGACGGAACTTCCGGTACTATTTTTAGTAGCACAGTTTCCCCATCTTGGAAAGACACGGAACTCAACGGGCGAAAAACCCCATTTTCGTAGATAGCAGTAATAGTTTCTGGCATAATTAGCCTCTTAATTAAATGCTTAGACTTATTGTACTTCTTTTAATTACTTCGTTGCCACCACAGCCAAATTCCAAGCCAACCGCTTCATCAAAGGCAACTTCTTCAAAAAGCCATCCAACCCTTCCAACCGAGAGTATTCCGGCTTCAATCTCTCCTGTTCAATAATAATCTTCTTCCAATAACGCTCCTCATTCGGATGCACCTTTTCGATCAAATAAAAGCGCAAAAAAATCCACAGCGCCGTCAGCCAAAACGTATCGTAAGCCGTCTCGGAAAACAGAGACTCGACAAACTTGACAATATTAATATCCAAAGGAGTTTCATCCTCAGTCCGCACCTCAGTTGCCATCCTGCGGTAAACATTAATCACCGGATTGTGCTTCATCGGGTCCCAAAAACAAGCTTTGCCACCCGGTTTGAGCACTCGCTGCATTTCGCGAATTGCCTTTTCTGGTTCCGGTAAATGGTGCAGCAAATTAGAAGCGTAAACAATATCAAAACTGTTGTCTGGGAAATCTAGCGCCATTGCATTGACAGTACAACCTTCTATGGTGACGCCGTTTTTTTCTGCCAATTTCAGCGCAACTTCTACCATGCCCTGAGAATAGTCTGCTGCGACGCAATGCGCGCCTTTTTTAGCAAAATAAACGCTGTTTTCTCCGGCGCCGCAGCCTAAATCTAACAGGCGTTTGCCCGTAATATCGCCCATTTGTTTGAGGATAAATCTATTTTCTGGGGCGGTGCAAGCTTCAAAGTAATCATTGACTCGAATGCCATCTATATCTATGGTAGATGCCCAAGCATCGTGGAATTGTCGCTCTTTTTTTAAGGTTTCATCTTGCATTTTATTGACTATTTGTTGTGTGTGTTTGATTGACGGGAATTAGTTGGCAACTTATTCATGTCTTCTGGCTGCAAATTTTTGTATTATCGAATACGCCTGTAATAAAATTCACTCTCCAGTTTAGCCAGAGGTTCTAATTCGGCTCGCGTCCACTGTTTTGTACCAGATATCGCCAATTGATTAACTCGCCGCAAACAACCGTTGAAAATTTCTACGAATTCTGCTTCCTTCAATTCTGTGTTGCCAAGATCGTAACTGCTATTTCTCGTTTCTGGAACGCAGCCGTATTCCTGTATTATTAACTGTAGGTGTTTGTAAATAGGCTCGTTCGGTTGAATGGATATCGGTGACATAATTCCCTGAAGACCTTTTCCCACGGTAGAAAGTTCAGCCTCAAATTCTTCTTGCAGTTTTTGTATAGCTGCTATGTCTTGCTTGGTGATGATTTTTGTTATTTCCTGTGTGCGTAGAAGTTGACTTACTTTATCTAAACACTCCGATAAAACCTGTGCAAATTCGTACCGTGTTATCTCTACACCAGATATAAAATAAGTTGATGAAAGATCCGGTGTGGAGGGGCAGTTGAATTTTGATGCTACGAGTTTTAAGGTTATGTAAGCCCAGTCAGTAGGTTTGACTACTGGATTGGGTTCAGTTACAGTAACAGTCTGTCCCGCAGGTTGAGGTTCGCTCTGAGCCTTAGCTGCATCTGGCAATCCAACTAAACCGTAGCTCAAAATTGCTGCGATCGACAACAATAAATGCACCGAAAATTTACCCATTTCTCCTCATCTCCCGGTACTTTTACAGCAGTAGGGCGAGCAAGGCCCGCCCTACAAATTAACTGAAAACTGGTAAAGAATTGGTAATTTAAGACTGAGCTGCTGTTGCCACTTTCGATTTATTTCCAGCGACAGATTCTTGCTGCAATGACACGTACAGGCGATTTAAGGCGCTGATGTATGCTTCTGCGGATGCTACAATAATGTCGGTATTTGCGGAGTGGCCGGAAAATACTTTGCCTTCGTGACGCAAGCGAATTGTTACTTCGCCGATCGCATCTATGCCCCCTGTCACCGACTGTACCGAAAACTCGATCAACTCGTTCGGGACATTTACCACCCGGTTAATCGCCCTGTAAATCGCATCTACGGGGCCAGTCCCGATCGCAGCATCGGTCAATTCTTCCCCCGCCGGATTCCGTACCGTAACGGTTGCTGTCGGCCGCGATTTGTCGCCGCAGGAAACCTGTACCAATTCTAACCGGAAAAGTTCCGGCGCTTGGTGGACTTCGTTGTTGGCGATCGCCTCCAAATCCCAATCAGTAATCTCTTTTTTCTTGTCGGCCAAATCCTTAAACTTGACAAAAGCTTTATTTAACTCGTCGTCGGCCATTTCAAAACCCAACTCTTTCAAGCGAGTGTGAAAAGCGTGGCGCCCCGACAATTTACCGAGTACGATTTGATTTTCGGTTAAGCCGATCGACTCAGCGTCCATAATCTCGTATGTCCGCTTATTTTTCAGCACCCCGTCTTGGTGAATTCCCGACTCGTGGGCGAAAGCATTAGCCCCGACAATCGCCTTATTTGGCTGCACCAACATCCCCGTCAAATTGGAAACCAAGCGGGATGTTTTGTAAATTTGGCGCGAGTCAATATTGGTCAGCGGTTCCTCAGAATCCGCAGGTCTGCCCAAGAACGGATTATAATATTGGCGGCGCACGTAAAGCGCCATTACCAACTCTTCCAGCGCCGCATTTCCCGCCCGTTCCCCAATCCCGTTAATCGTGCATTCCAACTGTCGGGCGCCATTTTTTACAGCTTCCAAAAAGTTAGCAACCGCCAATCCTAAGTCATTGTGACCGTGAACCGAAATAATCGCGCGATCGATATTCGGCACGTTTTCCTTAATTCCCCGAATCAAAGCCCCAAACTCGCTCGGAGTTGTGTAGCCGACAGTATCGGGAATATTAACAGTAGTTGCACCCGCTGCGATCGCCCGTTCCAGAACCTGATACAAAAACTCCGGTTCCGAACGACAAGCATCTTCCGGCGAAAACTCCACATCATCCACAAAAGATTTAGCGTAAGCCACCATTTCCGGTACAATTTCCAGAACCTCAGCCCGCGTCTTTTTCAGCTTATACTCCAAGTGAATGTCAGACGTTGCCAGAAACGTGTGAATTCGAGCATTTACGGCTGGTTTCAGTGCTTCTGCTGCTGTTTTAATATCCGGCTTTCTCGCCCTTGCCAAACCGCAAATTGTCGGCCCATCTTCCGTACCGACGGCCCGAGCTATTTTTTGGACAGCCTCGAAATCTCCCGTGCTGGTGAAAGGGAAACCCGCTTCAATCACATCCACACCCAATCTCGCTAACTGACGGGCAATAGTCAGCTTTTCATCCACATTTAGAGATGCACCAGGAGATTGTTCTCCGTCCCGCAAAGTCGTATCGAAAATAATAATCCGGTCTTGACTTGGTTGAGTTTTCATAGCTCTACAAAAGTATTTTCCTGATTTTTACTTGTCCGTTTTTCTGGGCACGCGAACCCCAGTCAGTCGATCGATTTTAGATTAAAGACTTGAAGAATTTTAGATTTACTTGCAGCGCACAGAATCTGGGAGCTTAAACTGCTACACAAATACTAGACAAGTCTATACATTTGCTTCTTACTTCATCGGGAGCATGGGAGCTGCTATCCCTCGGTAAGCTTTCACGGTTTAGCCAACCGTGATAAATTTATCGCTGCATTTAAATCCCTGTCCATCGAATGACCACAATTTTCACAGTTGTAAGTCCTTTCTTTTAGTGGCATATCTTGAATATGCCCACAATTTGAACAAGTTTTGCTTGATGGAAACCAGCGATCTGCAACAATCACTTCACAACCAAACTTTTTAGCCTTGTATTCTAGTTGACGATTGAATTCATGAAAACCACAATCAGCTATTACCTGGGCTAGCTTGTGATTCTTTAACATTCCACCAACATTCAAGTCTTCTACTACTATTGTTGCGTGGTTTTTGCATAAGTAAGTAGTGATTTGATGCAGAGTGTTTTTTCTCTTGTTTGCTATTTTTGCATGGTGTTTCGCTAACTGGACTTTAGCTTTGTATCTATTTCCAGAACCTTTTACCTTTCTGGCAAGACCTCTTGATAATCTCTTGAGTTTTACCAGATGTGCTTTATAGTGCTTTGGGTTCGGAAATACTACACCAGTTGAAAGTGTAGCCAACTCTTTTACTCCCAAATCAACTCCTACAACGTCATGACTTTTGACCGTTGGTTCGTGGCTTTGCTCGTAAGTAAAAGCGATAAACCAACTATCGGCAGTGCGCGAAATGGTAATTGATTTGCAAGTTGTGTGAGGTAGTCCTTCGTGGGTTTTTACCCAGCCGATTGTCGGCAGCTTTATAGACGTACCGCCCACAGGGATAGGCTTACCGCCAGCATCAATAGTGAAATAATCATGATGTCCCTTCTTTTTGAATCTGGGAAATCCACCTTTTTTTGAGAAAAATTTAGAGAACGAATCTCCAAGATTGTCAAAGGCGTATTGAGTTATTTTTTGGCAGATTCCCACCTCCTTTATCCACGTGAATTCAGGTTTTACATGATTGTTGAAGAATTTCTTGAGCAGGTATTTGTTTGGCTTTAATCCATCTTTATAAAGGTTGCTCCAAGTAGCCAGTCCCCAATTATAAGTAAACCTCGCTATGCCAGCGTGTTTGCTCATCATTGTTACTTGACTTTTGTTTAGCTTTAACTTTGTTTTGATGGATAAAAGCATTGCTCGACCTCCGAAGTTGATATTTCGCCCCTAAGCAGTATCTTTGCTGACAATCCAAGCTGTTAATGCTAATCGCGCAGGGTTTGAACAAAATAGTAGATCGTAGATTTGTCTATTACTGTACTATTTTGTCTATCTATTCGCTACCTAGGTACTAGCTCTTAGTCTAAAATTTTTGGCAGCTCGCGACAGTCCTGCAGAAAACAAGTATCCTTTTTTGGGCGGGAGCACCAGTCTTGTGTTTCGCGCCCATAACCCATAACCCATAACCATAACCCATAACCCATAACCCATAACCATAACCCATAACTAATGACTGCTGACTACTGACTAATGACTAATGACTAATAACTAATGACTACTGACTACTGACTAATAATCCATTTTCTCGATATGTTCCCGAATTTCATTTAGGTCTATATACCTATCTGTAGCATTTCGCAATTCTCTAGCAATCATTCCTTCGGTGGATACCACAGTAATGTGAGTATTTTTCGATCGCAGTAGCTCTATAGCCCTCTCAAAATCCCCATCTCCGCTAAATAGCACAACTTGGTCGTACTGATCCACCGTATTAAACATATCAACCACAATTTCTATGTCTAAATTAGCCTTTTGAGAATATCTGCCCGAAGCATCATCGTAATATTCCTTAAGAATCTTAGTGCGAACCGTGTAACCCAGACTGATCAAAGCATCTCGAAATCCCCTTTGATCTTGGGGGTCTTTCAAACCCGTATACCAGAAAGCATTGATCAAGATGACATTTGGCTGCGAAGTTTTGAAATATTCGAGCACCCTGCGCGGATCAAAAAACCAGCCGTTCTTTTGTTGAGCGTAGAACATATTGTTCCCGTCCACAAAAATAGAAAGGCGGTTCATTAAGTTTGTCATAGAACTTAGACCTAATAATTGTAGAAAGAAGTTAATCTAAATATCACATTTTAGCAATAGGGAGCTAACTGAGGCAATAGATTAAACTTCAGAAAACTCCATCCCCCCAGTATTTCATATTTTCGGCTCTACCGCCAGAGGGCTCTTTTAGGGGTGCTTGCATTCGATCGACCAACCCTCAAAAACCAGACGCCCAGTAACTCAGTAGAGGCTGCGGTGTCAAGGTTAATGGGGATCGAAACTACCGCGCCAACCACCCTACCGCCCTGCAGGCATACCGAATTGCATTGCAGTATTTTTTGCTCCCCTGATTTTATAGCAGAGAGCCTAAACTCAAGCCTTTTTGCTTTCAAGGGCCCAGCGAGCTAGCTCTGTCCGGTTGTGCAGACCTGTTTTGCCCAGCATATTGCTGACGTGGCTCTCTATAGTGCGCTGGCTGACATTCATCACGTCTGCGATCTGGCGGTTTGCCATGCCCTGCGCTAGCAACTGTACCACCTTTAACTCAGTGGGAGTCAATTCGACATTGCGGCGCGCCTTAATTTTGGGGCCGCTCTCAATACCTGGATTTGAGTGGCGAATCAAGCGGGATGCTGCTTTTAGAGAAGATTCTACTTGGGCTACCAGTTCTTCGGGTTCAAAAGGCTTGACTATATAAACATCAGCCCCAGTGCTCAAGCCTTTTACTCGATCGGAACTTTGACCTTTTGCGGATAAGAAAAGAACCGGAATCCAGTTCGTGCGAGGGTCTTCCCTGATGTGTTTGACTAAAGTGTACCCATCCATTTCTGGCATCATCACATCGCAGATGATTAAATCGGGGACTTCTTGTTCGAGTTTTTCTAGAGCGTGTCTGCCGTTTTCTGCTGTGATGACGTTGTAGCCCCGAAACTCTAAGTAATCCTTGACTAGCAAGATCAAGTTCGGGTCATCGTCAACCAGCATCAACCGTTTTTGCTCTCCTGAATTATTGTCCTTCATGTTTCTTCCCGCTAGAGTATCCCGCACAATTCCTTGTTTTCACTCTTGTTTTTTCCGTCTGTCCCGTACCAGCCCCGTTGGTTGGGGGTTGAGGACGGCGATGGGGTAAAGGGATGGCGGTGAGGGGAAAGCGGGGCGGGTATTACCGCTTCCTCTCCCAGTGTTCGATGCCCGTTTGTCAATGTCTTGCGACGTGGAACGGAGCCAAAACCTGTAATGGACGATCGCCCGTCGTCACGAGCGGCTTTGATTGATGGAAGACTCACGCTCCCGAGCCCAAGTTAAATATTTAATCTCGATCGGTTCAATTGCAAGTTGATGCCCCGGTTTTAAATGATACTTCTGATATAGAGAAATTTAAGCAGGCTCCCTACTTACGTATTTAACTATTTCTAGTGTAGTTTGGCAAACTGCCGGATGTCTGCTACTGAGAAAGTTTTCGGCAAACTTGGAGCCGATCGCGCGATCGAACTGCTTCGATACACCTCCTAAAAAAACACACAGCGACAAGCAAGACTACCAAAGACACACGGGAAACTACAGTTTTTCGATCGCGACCCAGGTGCGATCGTCCAACACCCTCACGCTTTCGAGTTCATAACCTTAAACCTAACACCTTACTTATCAAGCTGTACCTTTTCACAGCGCTATAGTTAAATATTTGCTTTCGCCTCAGCAGGCTTTGGCAAAGGATGAGTTAAAAAAGCGTATTCTTCAACCACCTGTGAGCCGATCAGATGTTCTTGAATAATTCTCTCGATGACGGGGGGAGTAACATCGCGATACCACACTCCGTCTGGATACACTACCATAATCGGGCCAGACGCGCACACTCGCAGGCAGTTAGCTTTAGTCCGAAAAATGCAGTTCGGCCGATCGGCTTTTGGCTTGTCCAACCCCAATTCTTGCAAGCGTTTTTTTAAGTAATTCCAAGCCACCAGACTGCTTTCTCGATCGCAACACTTGGGCACGGTTTGGTCGGCACACATAAAAATATGCCGTTCAATTCGCTCTATTCCCAGGCTTTGGACGCAAGCGCTCAAGCCTTGGCTGCAAGATTCATCGTTGTTATTTTCCGACATCTTATTCATTCGTCAACAGTAATTGTTTGGCGATCGCTCGTCATCACCACGAGCCCCATCCTCCACTCCCCCCTCCCCCACTCTCTCCCCACTCCCCCACTCATCATCGGTTCGGGAACCCGTACAGACACATAAGTTGCGATCGCCCCTGAAGGAAGCTAAATTAGCACTCAGGAGTCGAGAGTGCTAATATGTCAGTTATCAGCAGTCGGCTGTTGCTTTCATAGCGACCGCAGACGGCCCAATGACTAGGAACTGTAATCTGGAGATTTATTTATGGCAGCAGTATCACTGAGTGTTTCTACCGTTAAACCGTTAGGCGAGCGCGTGTTCGTGAAAGTAAGCGCTAGCGAAGAAAAAACCGCCGGCGGCATCCTTCTACCCGACACAGCTAAGGAAAAGCCCCAAGTAGGCGAAGTCGCGGCCGTGGGCCCCGGCAAGCGCAACGACGATGGTCAGCGCGTGGAAATGGAAGTCAAAGTCGGCGACAAAGTTCTCTACTCGAAGTACGCCGGCACCGACATCAAACTCGGCACCGACGAATACGTCTTGCTTGCCGAAAAAGACATTTTGGCGATCGTTAACTAATTAATCATCAGTCATCAGTCATCAGTCATTAGTTTAAAGCGAACACCGCCCAACAACTAATGACACAGGACAAATGATTAAAGTCATCAGTCATCAGTCATCAGTTTAAAGCGAACACCGCCCAACAACTAATGACACACCCAATCAAAAATCTCAAACCCTCTAATCCCCAAAAACTATGGCTAAGCGCATCATCTATAACGAAAATGCACGTCGCGCCCTCGAACGCGGTATGGACATTCTCGCCGAAGCAGTCGCCGTTACCCTCGGCCCCAAAGGTCGTAACGTCGTTCTCGAAAAGAAATTCGGAGCCCCTCAAATCGTCAATGACGGCGTAACCATCGCCAAAGAAATCGAACTCGAAGACCACGTAGAAAATACAGGCGTTGCCTTGATCCGTCAAGCCGCCTCCAAAACCAACGACGCAGCAGGCGACGGCACCACAACAGCTACCGTTCTGGCTCACGCAATGGTCAAAGAAGGCCTGCGGAACGTAGCAGCCGGCGCAAATGCGATCGCCCTCAAGCGCGGTGTTGACAAAGCAACCGGCTTCTTGGTAGAACAAATTGCCGAACACGCCAAACAAGTAGAAGATTCCAAATCCATCGCTCAAGTTGGCTCAATCTCTGCTGGTAACGACGATGAAGTCGGCCAAATGATTGCTAACGCCATGGACAAAGTGGGCAAGGAAGGCGTAATTTCCCTGGAAGAAGGGAAGTCTATGACCACCGAACTCGAAATCACCGAAGGGATGCGCTTCGACAAAGGCTACATTTCTCCCTACTTCGTCACCGACACCGAACGGATGGAAGCGATTCTAGAAGAACCTTTCATCTTGCTCACAGACAAGAAAATCGGCTTGGTACAAGACTTAGTACCAGTGCTCGAACAAGTAGCTCGTTCCGGCCGCCCGCTGCTGATCATTGCAGAAGACATTGAGAAAGAAGCTCTAGCTACTCTCGTTGTCAACAAGCTGCGCGGTGTGTTGAACGTAACTGCTGTTAAAGCACCTGGTTTTGGCGATCGACGCAAAGCCATGTTAGAAGATATCGCCGTATTGACCGGCGGTCAACTAATCACCGAAGACGCCGGTTTGAAACTAGAAAACACCAAGCTCGACATGATCGGCAAAGCCCGCCGCATCACCATCACCAAAGACAGCACCACCATTGTTGCCGAAGGTAATGAAGCCGCCGTCAAGTCCCGCTGCGAACAAATTCGCCGTCAAATGGACGAAACCGAATCTTCCTACGACAAAGAAAAGTTGCAAGAACGTTTGGCCAAATTGGCTGGCGGCGTTGCAGTCATCAAAGTCGGCGCAGCTACCGAAACCGAAATGAAGGATCGCAAACTGCGTCTTGAAGATGCCATCAACGCCACCAAAGCTGCTGTCGAAGAAGGCATTGTCCCCGGCGGCGGTACAACCTTGGCTCACCTGACTCCTCAATTGGAAGAGTGGGCGAATAGCACTCTGACTGGCGAAGAATTGACCGGTGCTTTGATTGTGGCACGGGCTCTGGCTGCTCCCCTGAAGCGGATTGCTGAAAACGCAGGTTTGAATGGCGCTGTGATTGCTGAGCGCGTCAAAGAAAAGCCGTTCAACGTTGGTTTCAACGCAGCGACAAATGAGTTTGTCGATATGTTTGAAGCTGGTATCGTTGACCCTGCGAAGGTAACTCGCTCTGCTCTGCAAAATGCTGCATCTATTGCCGGCATGGTGCTGACAACCGAGTGTATCGTCGTTGACAAGCCTGAACCCAAAGATGGCGCTCCTGCTGGCGCTGGCGGCGGCATGGGCGGCGGCGACTTCGATTATTAAGTCGATAGTTTGATGGGGCGGGCTTTCGGGCCCGCCTTTTTCGTATGACGTGTCTACTGGTAATGACAGCTAATTTTTTTTAGGGCCTGACTGATATACTAAGAATGAGTGAGTATCAGTAAAGCGATCGCATCGCAAGAGGTCAGGCCAATGTCAGCCACTATTACAATTAGCCCCAGCGAAATTCGGCAGATATTTCAGCCGCGCACGTCCAGCGCTTCAAAGTTTTGGGAACTGGCTCAAAAAGCAAACAATTTAGCTGTAATCATTGACGCTCGTTGGGAACAGATTCCCTCTGAAACACGAGAATTACTCAAAATTTTTGCCTATGCCTTAATTGAACCCCCTCAAGGAATTAAGGGAGTTTTTATTAAGTTTTTAAGACGTTTTTATTTGGCTTTTTCTTTGTTTTCAATTGCAATCAAAGGTGAGCAAGATGCTTTTATAGCTTATGCTGGAGCATTTCAACGTCTTCTTAATGCAATTTTAAGTGGGATTGAACGGGAAGATATGGCTTATGAAAAAGCACTATCTGAAGCCCTGGAAGAGACTTTTACAGAGTGGGAAACTAGCTCGGCGATGACGGCGGAGGAGGCCTGTGAACGGATCAGAGCAATTTCAAATCAAGCTCTCGAAGAACTTTGAGAGAACCCAGCAAAAACTAATCCGCGATCGCTATCGTAAAAATCAGACAGGATTAGTAAAATTTGTCGAATTAATCCAAAAATTTCTTAGAATTTTGACTGTTGACCCCCGTCCCCGTCCACCGTTGGGACATTTAGAACAATGGCCTAAACAATGGCCTAAAGGCAGTAGCCGTGAGGGATTGGAATTGTGGAAGCTGGAGTTTAAAATGCCTCAGCTTCGCGGATCTGCGGAACAGGGGCGACTTATATATTTGTTAGATATTACAAAAAAAGAAGTTGTGTTAATTTGGATTTACACACACGCAGAATTTGAGAAACGACCACCGGATAAGAATTTAAAGCATTTATTGCTTGAAATTATGGATAATTATGAAGTTTCAGATGAAAGTAACAATTTAGCCGATAGTGGAGACGGTGAAACGGTCGAGGATAAACTTGGAGAAAATAAATCAAATGACAGCTAAGCAATATGAATTTATCATTTAAAGATTTAAGGTTTATTATAGAAGCGATCGAACATCAAATCAATGCCTATCAAGAACGTTTGCAGGTAATTGAAGATATAGAAGAGGATGAGGCTGCGGATCTAGGGAACGATATTAAATTTTTAGAGCTTCTACTCGCAGATATGAAGAAAAGTTTAGAGCATAATACTTCAGTCAAGCCTTTAAGTTCTGATGAGGTTTTTTCGCCAGATCGGAATGATAATTCTTCCGAATATGCAAAAGAAGAATTATCTTTTCAAGAATTAATGAAATTAACGCTTAATTTGTCACTTAGCGAGCGATTATTTCTAGTAGAGGCGATTACCTCGTCTGTGCGCCAGGAAGTCACTATCAATCAATAATCAGCCCATCAAGAGTGTGAGAACATTCTTAATTGCCCAAATCCTTGTCTTCAGAGACTGCCAAATTTTTAGTCATCAGAAAACGGTTATGACTTTGATAACCTACTCTGTGATAAAGACGCTGTGCATCGGGATTTTCAAAATCTACTTCCAGATGAAGAGCTTGGACTCCCAAAACTCGGCAGGTATCCTCTGCAAATGCTAAAGTCTGAGTTCCAATGCCTTGTCCGCGATAGTTGGGTCGGATATAAAACTCGTCAATAAAGGCATCCCGTCCTCGGTATTCTAAACTGTAACCCAGCGTCAAAATAATATAGCCGATCGCCTCATCTTCTTGCTGAATCAGCCACACTTTTCCCAAAGACGCATCAGCCAAAAGATTTGCTAAAACATCACGATCGACTTTTTCGTCGAATTCCAATTGTTCTTTTTTATGAAACTCTTTAACAAGTTCTAAAAGAAGCGTCATATCGGCGATCGCTGCAACTCGGTAGTTAACGGTCATAATACAGCCTCGAAACTTGACAAGCGATCAACCGCTGTGTGCTGTACCAGTTTAGCAGCGTAAGTTATCAAATGCTATCCAAGCTCGATCGCACTACAGGTAATGATGTCCGATTGTGCCAGAAGTACGATCGCCCCCTGTGCGTGTAAAATTGACTAAAATCTAAATATTTTCAGTAGCCCGATCGGCAACTCAACCCCCAAAAGCTGACTCTCTCAACAACCACGCACAAAATTTATGAAACTTTACCATATTCCCATTTCCACCAACTCCAGCCGCGTGTGGGTTGCCCTCATCGAAAAAAACCTCGACTTTGAATTAATAACAATCTACTTGGACGGCGATCATTTAGAGCCTGAATTTGTGGCAATGAATCCTTTTCATCGCGTCCCTGTTTTGGTCGATGATGGTTTCACTGTCGTCGAGTCTCTGGCAATTCTTGAATATCTAGAAGCGAAGTATCCCGAACCGGCAATGCTCCCGAAAGATGCGAAAGATTTGGCAGTTGTGAAAATGGTAGAATTGGTCACGGTTAATGAACTTGGGCCGGCACTTTACCCCCTCAGCAGTGAAAAAATGGGCTGGGGAATTCCCGAAGCGCAGGAAATCGCAAAGGCTAAGGAAAAAGTCGATACTGTGTTGACATTCTTTGAAGGTTTGTTGGACGATCGCCCTTTCTTCGGTAGCAATCATGTAACTTTAGCCGATTGCGTTGCTGGTACCGTCGTGCCTTTGCTGTCCTGGGTTGATGTATCCATAGACGGATATCCTAAAATTAAAGCTTGGTGCGATCGACTAATGTCTCGTCCCTCATGGCAACAAACCCAATTCACCAAGGCAGATTTGGCGGCCTTCGCATCAAGGAGACAAAAATTTCTCGAACAATCTCAAGCCTCATGAACAAATTGATTATCAAGGAATCGCTATTTGTTGAGGCTCAAGTTCAACTAGAAGTGAAGCAGGAGGTAGAAATTGGGTAGTGCTGCTTTCTTCAATGATGCAATTGATACAACCCTTTCTCCCTAACGATTGAGCGTGCGAAAAGCAGGCGCTTATGCACCACTACCCATACTGAGTTGATGACAACGAAATCTGCTTGCGTAAAAATAGCCGGCGCGGCTGGCCGAACAGCCAATAAGTCCAATGCCAATCCACTTGTTCCAAGCGGTAGCCTGCTTGATAGTACAATTGTCGCGCCCCATGATTGTTTTCCAAAACGTGGAGGTAAATCTCGGAAAATCCCCATTCTCGGGCTGTATTCTCGCAGTTGTCGAGCAGTTGTTGAGCAACTCCCTGCCGCCGATACTCCGGGTGAACTGCTAAATTTGACAGGTAAGGATAGTCTGAATTCGGGATTTGCCAAGGGAATCGAGAACGCAGAGCCATTTCTATTGTTCCTGCTATAGACTGAGTTTGGTGCGATCGATAATTCTGCATTCCTGACTCCCGCGAGACTAGCTCAGCAACGAGACAAATGTAGTGTTCTGCCTTAGAACGCAGTCGATTTTTTAAATCTTCGTAAATGCCTAAACGCAACACTGGATACACCCATTCTACAAAGCCCTCGCGGGAATGAAAGCTCATGGCCAAAATATCGGCTAGCTGCGTCAAGTCGTTCGATGCAGCTACCCGGATCGAAAAGCCAGAAAGTCCGGGAGTTTGTTGTTGATGAGAAGCTGAGGAAAAAAAGGAAGGATTCACAATTCCAGGTCACTATATTAATTTTTCTACGCTGGTTTCTGATCTGCCCATCTGAGAAATTTCACTTCTGGTGATAACGTAATATCACTTTAAAAAAAGAATGTAACTTTAGACCAACTCCCAATCATGATATTCGTCATCGAGAATCTTAAATTTAAGACCTTAAATTTAAAACATTAAATTGTGTGACTTATACTCAGAGTTTATGAATGCGATTCGATCGCATTCTTTTTGTACTTTACTCTAACTATTATCTGATGTAAATTGGAAATATTCAGTATTTGAGACTAAATTTATGGCCGATCAAAACCCATCCCCTAATACTAGATTTGTGGGTAGCGGGAAACTTATTAAAAACAATCAAAAAGGTTTTAATGTCTGGTTCCCGGAAGCCTACCGCTCTGTGCTTGCGGAAATACCCGATCGCATATAATTTATCCGTCTAGCGGTAATTGACAATATCAACTATCTACTAGACTAATACCGGGCGCGATCGCAAGTCGGATGTTGGCTGCCTGTCCCAGAACCCGACAACCCAGCTTTCAGCAGTGCTGGGCAATCAGGAAGCCCGTCCCCTCGCGAACAGGCCTTACCTGTTGCGCCGGAGGGCTAGATATTGTCCAGCGATATTGTGCTGCGATACTGCGCTGCGGGCGATCGAGACCTTCAAAACTTCGATCGAGCTAATTGGCCGGTTTCCACAGAGTACATCCCTAGCTAAGATTAACAGATGGATGCTCGAGATAGCGGTGTTTCGCCGCAGTAATTGGCTTCAAGAAGGTCTGCACGAGGCACAAAAAATGCCACGCTCTGCCCAAAAAGTGCCAGTCTCACTAAAATGGTACAGCAATTGCGTCACTCGCACTTCCCCGCCTGTGTTGTCTGTGGGCCACCCCCGAATATCCGTCAGGATCACAGGATCTGGGGAGGAAAGCCATATCCTTGGCAGAATGTTAAAGTTGCTATCACCTAGGCAGGAAAAACATAGGGGAAGATGTTGGTTGTCTATTTTATGCTGATACAGACAGTTTTTACACACCTAATAAAACAGGAAAATGAGCGATAATAGCACATAAAGAAAGGCAAATCCACTCACGATCGGGACGAGATTATTCCTATGTATTATGAGATATCCAGAGGGCAGTTAAAAGTGGCGGATTCCTATGTTCGCGCTCAGCATAGAGGTGAGGGGTCAAGGACACTTCCCGCAAGACGAGATTCTTGTGAATATCATTAAATAATAAAATTGGGGTGCACGACAACTGTGGCGAGCGAAGAATTCGGAATTGAAAACCCAGACATTAAAAATCAAGGTTGATGCTTGCCGGGAGCCCACTCACAAAAACTTCAGATTCACGAATTATTGTGACATTAGTTTCAAAAAATAATGCAACTGCGGGCAAACTCCAAATTCTTATGTCATCAGTCATCCCCATCGCAAATCGCAAATGGTATGACTTGTGCAATTGAAACCTGCGAATTCTTCCTTTCATCAGACTTATTAAATCGAACTGCCCCGGGGCACAGGAGAACGGTGCATGAATTCCCAATCAAATCCTAAGCTAAAACTTCTAATCGTCGATGACGAACCGGATAACCTCGACTTGCTTTACCGCACTTTCCATCGAGACTATAAAGTGCTCAGAGCCGAATCTGGCCCCGCCGCCCTCGAAATTTTGGCAAAAGAGGGAGAGGTTGCTGTGATTATTTCCGATCAGCGAATGCCAAAAATGAGCGGTACGGAGTTTCTCAGCCTGACTGCTGCTCAATACCCCGATGTGATCCGAATTATTTTAACTGGCTATACGGATGTTGAAGATTTAGTTGAAGCTATTAATGCTGGCAAAGTATTCAAATTCGTTACTAAGCCTTGGGATGCTGAAGAACTTAGAGCTCTTGTCAGTCAAGCTGTTGATACTCACAATGTCTTGAAAGCGCGCACGAATGAACTGCGGAGGGCTCTCTCGCAAGAATCGCTGCTTTATGCCGTTACCAATACTATTCGATCGGCTCCCAATTACCAGCAAATGCTGCAAAGAATTGTGGAAACCGTCGGGCAGATGTTTGAGGTGAGTTGCTGTTTGCTGCGGCCTTTCCAAGACGGGCGGGTGGCTGATGAGTGGTTCGTTTATCAGAAGGCGGAAACTAAAGGGTTGCGGGGGGATCCTGAAGCTAGACGAGATGCTTCTAGCGCCAGACTTTCGCCGGATTTGCTGCCGGATTTGGTTTGGGAAACTCTGGATGTGGAGGTGATTCAAGATGCCCAAACTGACGATCGAGTTTTAAGCTGGGACAATCAGCAGCGATTGCAGGCTTACCAAGCTGCGAATATTCGATCGAGCTTAATCGTACCGCTGTTTTACCAAATGGAACTGATGGCAGTCTTGGCGCTGCACCAGTTCGATCGACCGCGCCAATGGCAAGACCACGAGGTACAGTTAGTAATTACGGTGGCAGACCAAGCGGCTTTGGCCCTTTCTCAGGCCAGGGCTTACGAACAGGTACGGGCGCTGGCAAAGCGCGAGACCTTAGTCAATACTATTACTACGGCAATTCGATCGAGCCTCGACCCCCAAAATATTTTTGCAGCGATTACTCAACAACTCGGCCAAGCTTTGCAAGTTGACGGCTGCGCCCTATCTCTGTGGACAGAAGATGATGAATATGTCCAGTGCGTTGGTCTCTACGACACAAATAGGGATACGGTGGCTGTAAAACAGGGTTTTAACAATTCAGAGGTAGTTGCGAATCCTCCAAGCCCTCAAACTGCTGCTGAGAGTGCTGCTGCGAACCCTCCCGGCTGGGTTTTTGCCCATCCTTCCCTGCCGCAGTCTTTGGTGCCGATTCGCGGCAATCCGGTGTTGCTGCAAGTTATGGTATCAAAAGAGCCCGTGGCGATTGAAGACCTCAACGAACGCCCCGATTTAAATGTTACAGAACTGCAAGTGCGATCGCCAGCCCGCGCCCTGTTAGTCGTGCCCTTAATCTCCGAAGGCAAAATCATCGGCAGCATTTCGCTGCGCCAAAATTGCAGCACCCGCCGCTGGAACCTCTCAGACATTGACCTGGCTCAAATAGTGGCAACTCAAGCTGCTTTGGCGGTGCAGCAGTCGCGCCTCTACCAGACTACCAGACAGCAGGCGGAACGGCTCTTGGAAGCCGATCGGCTCAAAACCGAATTTTTCCAAAATATCTCCCACGAATTCCGCACCCCTCTCACCCTAACTATCGGCCCTCTAGAATCAGCTTGCGGCCGCAAAGAAGACTTACCCTACGAACAAGCCGTCATCGCTTTACGCAATTCCCGCCGCCTCCTGCGCTTAGTAAATCAACTGCTGGACTTGCAGCGCCTCGATGCAGGACGGATGCAGCCGAGTTTTCGCCCCTGCGATTTAGTCGGTTTCTGTTACTCTACCGCAGAGTCTTTCCGCGCCTACTGCGACAAAAAAGGACTGCAATTGATCACCCAACTGCAAGAATGCCCTTTACTTTATTTGGATATTGAAAGATTTGACAAAGTTATTTACAACCTGCTATCAAATGCTGTCAAATTCACCCCAGAAGGGGGAACAATCACCCTGACAGTTGAACCAGCGGGCGCTCACTGTTTGTTGCAAGTAAAAGACACCGGCATCGGCATTCGCACCGAACAAATTCCCTATTTATTCGAGCGCTTTCACCAAGCCGAAGGTTCCGCCAGCCGTTCCTACGAAGGCAGCGGTTTAGGTTTGGCACTTGTCAAAGAATTAGTCGAACTCCACGGCGGTCAAATTTCCGTCGATTCTGTTTACGGCGAAGGTACTACTTTTAGTATTTGGCTGCACTTCGGTTCGACTCATTTGCCCCCAGAACGGGTACTGGAAATCCCCGCCGAGTTTCACGCATCCAAAGCTGCGGTGGAACTGGCAGATGTGGAGGCGGATTTGTCGGAAGATGAAGCAGAAAATCATAACTTTGAGGCTCTAGAACCGATAAATTCCGAAACAGTAGCTGGCACGGTTTTGGTGGTTGACGACAATCCAGATTTGCGCTTTTATGTGTCGGAAATTCTGCGAGCTTCCGGCTTTGCAGTTTTGCTAGCCCGCAACGGAGAAGAAGGATTTGCCGTGGCAAAAAACCGCCGTCCCGATCTAATTCTCACGGATTTGATGATGCCTGTAATTTCGGGTTTGGATTTGATTCGGATGATTCGACAGGATGAAGAATTGCGGGGAACTCCGGCAATTTTGCTAACTGCTAAAGCTGACGCAGATACTCGGATTGAAGGAGTAGAACGGGGTGCTGATGCTTATTTGTCGAAGCCTTTTAACGATCGCGAATTGTTGGCGGAAGTGCGGAATTTAATCGCCCTCAAGCAAAACGAGCGGCGAGTGCAGCAGTTGAACAATTATTTAACTGAGTCGGTGCTGCGCCGATTTTTGCCGCCGTCGATGGTGAAAGCTGCTGCGGCTGGAGATTTGGCCTTGGATTTGCGCCCGGAACCGCGATTGATTACTATTTTGTTTAGCGATATTGTCGGTTTTACTCAAATGGCAAATACGCTGCGATCGCGCCGGGTAGCTGAGCTGTTGAATGAATATTTGGCGGCAATGACTAAGGCGATTTTTGACAGCGGCGGTACGGTGGATAAGTTTGTGGGAGATGCGGTAATGGCTTTGTTTGGGGCGCCGGAGGAACTAACGCCCAACGAGCAAGTCCGCCGCGCTATAGCTGCTGCTGGCAAAATGCTGCGAGCTCTCAAGGAGCTTAACCAGCGCTGGTTGGAGCAGGGAATTGTTGGGGAAAATGGGGTTCCTGCGGTGCGGTTTCGCTGCGGTATTCACCAGGGTACTGCGGTTGTGGGGATGTTTGGCGGCCCCGATCGATCGGATTATACTGCGATCGGGCCGAGCGTGAATATTGCCGCCCGCTTGCAAGAGGTGGCGGAACCAAATTCTGTCCTGATTTCGGCGGCGGTTGCAGATTATGTTGAGGAGGATCGAATTGTTAAATATAAGTCGCTGCAACTCAAGGGAATTGATGAAACAGTGTTGACTTTTATGCTGAATTGTGATTAGATTCCTCTGGTTTTGACTTGGTTCGGTGCGTTTGGTGATTGTGGGAAAAAACAGTCAGGGCGATCGCAATTTGTAAAATCATCGCACTGTTTGGTATTTGGTGTCAGGGGATCTCGCCTTTTATTGACTATTTGATTAGATTACTCTGGCGGTTCAGTACCTAGAGAGGCTTGACGACGGTGACGAATGTGTAATATCGCGACGGTATCGCTCTCCACCACAAACAGAATCCGATAGTTTCTTCCTTTACCAACCCACAATTGTCGAATGTCCCGACCAATGATGGCAGCTTCGGGTGCAACTGAGCAACGGTAAGGAAACTGTTGCAGGGATGCGATCGCGTTTTGGAGGTCGTAATACCAATGGTTTGCAGCATCAGCACTCAGATAATCGCACATCCAACGGTAGGCGTTTTCAATTTCAGCAAAGGCGGGTGGTTGGATTAGGACTTGATAACTCATAGACTCTGAGGAATGTTGAACTGCTGCTGTAGCGCCCTCATAGCTCTATCTGCTGGGAGTCCTTCACCTCGATCGAAGCTTTCAAGTCCTTTGCGGATGCCGATGATGGCTTCGAGGTAGTCGATGCGCTCTAGCAGTTGTTCGTAGGTATTGAGTTGGGGGTGTGGAGTAGATTTGAGCGATCGCACCAAGCTAAGAATATCGGCGAGCTGTTCGTCAGGGGTGCTATCGATTTCTTGGATCAGGAGTTCTTTGATGGTCATCGCGGCATCTGGTGGAGGATTGATACTTTGAGTATAACGAGTCTCGATCGCTATGAGTAGGGAATTGGCGATGCTCTTTGTAGAATCATGGCACTGTTTGGTATTTGGTGTCAGGGGATCTCGCCTTCCCCATTCAATAGCATCTATACAATCCGTCAGTGGATTTTAGATTTTAGATTTTAGATTTTAGATTTACTTGCAGCGCAGAGAATCTGGGAGCTTGAACTTGGGTCTAAAATGTTGGGATATCCAGTGATGATTGTCGGGGGCTTCCGTTTTTGGGCGGGGTCAAGATACTGGTCAAGGTCAAGAGCTTCGAGGTAAACTATAATTGCTCAAAGTTTCTGGAGTCTGACATGGAAACAATGAAATTGCGATCGCATATTGGAACCGATGGTATATTGCTTCTCCAAATGCCCACTGAGTTTAAAGATACTTCTGTTGAAGTTCTAGTAGTTGTACAGCCTCTAACATCTGAGGAAGTTAAACCGAAGTATAACGCTTGGGGAAAGCTAACTACTAAAAAATCAATTCAAGCAGCAATTACTAAAATGCTACAACTGCGTAAAGAAATTGCCTTGGATAAAAATTCAATACGTTCCCTGATTGAAGAAGGGCGCAGGTTTTAATGCAGTTTGTACTGGATTGTTCTGTAGCAATCAGTTGGTGCTTAGTGGATGAAGACAATGCAAGACGTAAGATTGTGAGTAAAAAATGTGCGTCTTATTCTGCCCTAGCTACTAAACTAAACCAGAGATATCCAAGCTCTGAGAACAGCTCTAGCAATGTTACCGTAAGGACTATTATCCAAAATAGTATCCACAGCCGCTTCACCACCAGCCTTGGCTGCACTAGCTACACGAGACTTTAAAGCGGGAGGGGTTTCATCGTTAACGTAGGCTACCTTCTCAGCTTCAGTAGCATTAGGTTTTGACTTCTCTAGTTGTATTAGAAGCTCCTGAATTTCAGCAGCAGCTTCAGCAAGAGTTTTCGTTTTTTCACCTCCTTGATTAATGTCTCTACTAAAAACATAATCGCCAGTATAATTACCACTAACGTAAAGCCCTCCGTCCTGCAAAATTATTTGGTTAAACTGATTAGCCAAAGAAGATCCTGTACTATCTAGAGCTTTTCTGAACGCATCAAGAGTAGCAATTGTAATTAAGCCTAGAATAATTATCAAAGCCTGCTGTAACTCGGTAGCCATCTCAATCTTGATTAACACAGCAGTTACTGCAAGCAAAACTAATGAAAGATATACCGCAACAAAAAGTTTAAGTCGCTTTTCAAATTTGAACGTACTGATTAAATCTAGTTTAGTATCTTTCATCTGTAAGCTCCTCAGACCTGATTTCCTGCTCGTTTCCATTAGATAGAAGTTTATCTGACTCTTTAGAAAGCCCTGTCAATCCACCAAAAAGCTCACTTATCTCTCCTAAAGAATAACCTAAAGGTCTGGCTAAACCTAAAACCAAAAACAACAAAGATGCCAAAGGAAAAGCTTGCATAAAATAAAGACCAATGATAATTGAAACAACACTTGCTACAACTTGTTGGCTGCGTTGGAAAATAGCTTTTTGTTTCGCGTCTTGAATCTGAATTTTTGCCAATTCTTTTGCGTGGTTCAATTGGCTGGCTTCTCTATCTAATTCCTGGATTTTCCGTCTCTGCTGTATTAACCTATCTAATTCTTCTGATGTTGGCGCTAGTGCAAACCTTTCAGCAAGAGTATCTTTATAAACTTGTATATCAGATTGAGTTTCCTGTTTTACGATCGATCTACTCTGGAGTTGATTAGCCAGAAAAGCGATCTTTCTTGGTTCTTGACCTGACATATTTTACCTCTGTATCGGCAAGCAGCTAGACACAATGGGACTACCTTCTGATGATTAATTTATAAATTAATACTTTAATACTTTTACCAATGATTAATTTAAAACAAAAAAATGTCAAGCAAAAAATGCTCTATTTTGCTGGCAATTTTGCTTGCTACTCCAACTCCCCCGCATGAAAAATGTTGGCAAATGCCAGAAAATGTTGGAAAATGTTGGGTATAATATGGAAAATCACAACATCTGCGATGCCGCATGAATCTTAAGGAAGTGTTACAAATGGCTGATGAGATGGTATTTGCCAAAACCGGTAAGCACCTTGATGACTTACAAGAAGCGATTCTGCGGGGAACCATGCAAGGTGAGAAATACACCAAAATTGCCGATGAGATTCACTGTAACGAGAGTTATGTCAGGGATATTGGCTCAAAATTATGGCAAACACTTTCAGAGGAATTAGGCGAAGAGGTTAATAAAACTAATTTTCGCTCTGCAATGGGAAGGTTTATCTTTGAAAATGTCTCTAATTTTGAAAACGTAGCAATTAGTAGTTTCAACACCTGTGGAGAAGCTAGACATCCGCCAAACATACCAAATCCACACCCGCCAAATAAAGAAACCTCGCATCAAGATTTAAGCGAAATGCCAGAATTAGGTGCTTTCTACGATCGCACCCTCGAACTTAAAACCCTCACAACCTCGATTCTACAACAAAACAGCCGCCTCATAACCATCACCGGCGGACTCGGCATCGGCAAAACATCCCTAGCAGTACAACTCGTACAACAAATCAAAGACGAGTTTGAATACGTCATTTGGCGCAATCTCGACACATCACTCACTCTCCCGGAATTTGAAGCCAACTTAATCCAGTTTTTCTCCCAGTCCCAAAAGCAAGACTCACCCACAACTAACCAGAAAGTATTACCCCTAATTAAATATTTACAAAAACATCGGTGTTTAGTAGTCTTAGATGATATTCATAACCTGTTCAGCAGCGGCGAATTAGCAGGAAAATATAAACCCGGATACGAAGAATATCGCTCTTTATTTAAACAAATAGAAAAATTATCCCATCAAAGTTGCTTCCTGCTAATCGGTTGGGAACCACCCAAAGAAGTTCCTCAACTCACCAGCGAAAATACTCCCATTCGTATTTTACAACTCACAGGCTTAGACACTGCGGCCGCGCGGGAAATACTCAGAGATAAAGGATTAACAGAAATCGATAACTGCGAAGCACTCATTCACCGCTACCAAGGGAATCCGTTATGGTTAAAAAGCGTGGCAACTCTGATTCAAGAGTTGGGAATTGACGCAAATGAATTATTATTAAATGATACCGTATTGTTGCCCGAAGATTTGAAAGATGTTTTGCAACAGCAGTTCAGCCACTTATCGGAAATAGAAAAACAAGTCCTCTCCTTGTTTTGTAGGGAAAGCAAACCAGTCAACTTGGCAAAATTACTAGAATATGGCACAGTGCGATCGCCAGACTTGCTCAATGCCCTACAATCTTTATCGCGGCGTTGCTTCATTGACAAAACAGGAAGTTTTTATACTTTGCCACCTGTCTTGAGGCTGTATGTCCAAGAATTATGATTTACCTGTTAAAAATGGCCTAATATGGTGTTGACTTTTCTCGGTCTTTTGCTGTACTATGAGAATGTATATAAAATAATGGAAATAGTGACTTTTTTATTTTTGATACTCAAATTACGATTATAAATTGAGTATATGTCAATTCCCCAAAATTTGCAATACTAAAACAATACTTTTTTACCGCCGATCGCACTTAAGCACCAATCAATGAAATATTCCGCATCCAGCCCCAGAAACAACAGCCAAACATCTCGCTTTGACGGATTATCCTTAGACGATCGCAATCCCGACTTCATTAAACTTTTGCTGCCAGTCTGGGAGTGGCTGTACCGCTACTATTTTCGCGTACAAAGCGACGGCTGGCACCACGTCCCCGCGAGCGGAAAAATGCTCGTTGTCGGCTCTCACAACGGAGGAATCGCCGCTCCTGATATGTTTATGTTCCTATACGAATGGTTCCACAGATACGGTACGGAACGATTGGCCTACGGATTGATGCACCCGACGGTTTGGCAAGTTTCTCCTGATATTGCTGGAATGGCTGTGCAGTGCGGCGCCCTCAAAGCGCATCCGAAAATGGCGATCGCAGCTTTGCGAAAAAATGCCCCGGTTCTCGTCTATCCGGGCGGCGCAGAAGATACTTTTCGCCCCCACCACTTGCGGAATAAAATCTACTTTGCCGGACGCAAGGGATTTATTAAATTAGCATTGCGAGAAGAAGTGCCGATCGTACCAATTATATCCCACGGCGCCCACGATACTTTAATAGTTTTGGCAGATTTTTACGAAGAAGTTAAGCAATTGCATGAATTCGGTATGCCGTGGTTGTTGGGCATCGATCCGGTGGTATTTCCGGTGTATTTGGGATTGCCTTGGGGACTGAGTATCGGGCCTTTGCCAAATCTGCCTTTTCCCGTGCAAATTCGGACTCGCGTGTGCGAACCGATCGTATTTGAGAAGTACGGTAAAGAGGCGGCGGGCGATCGCGATTATGTCGATGCTTGTTTCGATTTAGTTACCAATCAAATGCAACGGGAATTAGATTGTTTGGTTGGGAATAGGTAATTGGGCGAAGCGAAGCGGAGGGATTGGGCGAAGCGAAGCGGAGGGATTAGGTAATTGGTCAGGACTCAGTTGAACCTCTATATGTAGGGTGCGCAATGTGCACCTTACTGAACCTCTATATGTAGGGTGCGCAATGCGCACCTTACCGCTTAGCAAAAAAGTCTTTCTATTAATTCTGCTTTCTAGCTTCTAGCTTCTGCCTACCGGTGACGAATTGCCCGATCGCCTTTACCGCAATTTTAGGATGAAAAAGTAAAGTCGGTGGTTCAATCATGTGCAGAACTTCCAAAAAAGCTTGACAAACTTTCGCATCTGTGGTCAACGCTTTTAACACCAGATCCATGTAATTAATTGTCAGTCGCGTAGCCAGGTTTGGTTTCGCACCCTCACTTCCCCGATAGCGCGAATCCTGGCTGATAGCAAACGTCCAAGGAATAGTATGTAATTTTGCGAGTTTTTGTTGAAAATGTCGCCCAAAGCCTGTTAAATCGCCTTCAGGATAGCGCTGCCGCTGTTTTTGCAGACATTCATCCAGCATCTGAGCATCCAATCCAGCAACCGTCATTCCTTGGCCGTAAACAGGGTTGAAAGCGCAAACTGCATGGCCGACAATTACCAAATTTTCAGGATAATGGGAGAGGCGTTCGTAGTGGCGCAAACGGTTTTCTGTACCTCGATAACTATACACAGGTGCGATCGCCTTTGCATCTTTAATCGCATCATAAATCATCGGAGTTGGCAGACTGCGCGCAAATTCTACAAAACCTGCTGCGTCTGCGGGCGGATAATCGCGATCGCCCCCGCCGAGAGTCACCAGCCAGCGATTGCTTTCGATCGGGAAAATTGCACCGCCGCGAGTGCGTAATGGCGGCGATCCTGATACAAATACTGGCGCTGTCTCTGACAATTTACCGCTGCATTCCTAGATGCGCGTAGCGTAGCCCACAAAAGCATTGATAACGGTTTCTGGTGGCGGTTCATAGCCGAGTTTTTTCAACCATTTAGGCGTTTGAGAAACTTTGCCGCTAGCATCGACAACTAAATCTGCATTCAAATTCTCTTCATTTATGTTACCTGGGTTTTGGCGATCGCGAAAACGCACCGACACTCCAGCAATCGCCGTGCCCTGAGTATTCGCCAGCAACCCTGTTACAGTCCCTCCTTCCAGGAAATGCACCTTCGTATTTTCTGTCAAGCGGCGGCGAATTTGGCGATCGAGTAAATCCCGACTGAACATAATTAAATCATCAGGATCGGGGGTAAAATGTGTCGCCCAACCAGCCGGACTAAACCACCCGATAGACTTCGGATCTAACCTCGGAGCACCCTTGAGCTATCAGTTCGTTTTCCAAGCCGGGAAACAACTGTTCTAGGATGATTTTTCCACGAGTCAAAAGGATGTGCAGGTGACGGGATTGAGGAATACCGGGGCGGGGGGCGGGTTTTTCGGGAAAAAAATCTCGTTCAACAATACTTACGCGATCGAAGTGTTTTGCTAATACTCTAGCAGCCAACATTCCTGCTAAACTGCCGCCCATAATAATTGCATGACTTTCGCGTTGCATAATCAAATTTTTTGAAGGTTAATTTGCGATAATGTACGGTGAGAATTGCCTATTATTGTGTCAAGTTAAGGCTTAAACTCATAATAAATGTCGCTTATAGTCCAATACCGTTTACTTAAGGGCGCCCTGGGGGTAAAACCCTATGAAAAATAGATACGGAGATTGCTTCGTTCCTCTCTTCGGACCATTTTAAGTAAACCGTATTGGCTTATAGTCGAGTCTAGCTCCCCCTGGCGCCCCATATAAATTAGGTACATAGTTGCGCGAAGAGCGCTCTTGATAATATTAGCAAAGAGCATCGAGACTTCGATACAAACGAGAGACAGAGAACCGCCATAGCTTAAATCCCATTAAGGATGAGATTTTGCGTTTGTGGTGCGGAAAAGTCACCGCAGAGGTTTTGGGGAGTCCCCAGATTTTTTGCACGGTTATGGGGGCGAAGTTGTTGAATCTGGGATATCTTTAATGAGATAATTATTTTCAACGCACTCAGCAAGTAACTTGGCAATTAATAGATCCTCAGCATCATGGAAAAGACCACAATGAGGTAATCTCTTTTCCCTATAGAAAATCTCTGATGATATTTCTTCAAAAATATAATGTTTGGATTTTTGTATATTAAGAATAGCAAAAGAGCCATTAGGTTTGCAAGTAAAACCTGTTACTTCTGTCATATATTTTTTAATTTCTATAATATTTTCTAATTCAGTTTCTTTGTCAAAGAAATCAAGCAAATAGACAGATAAATATTTTTCTTTAGGTTCTGTTCGTCTTTGAAACGCAGAAGTCTGTGGTATTCCATTAGTGTTTAAATTTGAAGGCTTACAATAGCGCGCAACATTACCAGCTTTTATCTCTGTCATTTTTATATTTATTGTTTATATTTGTTGGTGTATTTTTAGGTTTAAATCCTTAAGAAAATCAACTAGATCTAGAGCATACATCGAACCATTAAAAATAATTCGTTTATCTATATGCAAACTTGGCTTAAAAATAACATAGTCTAAAAAGTAATCTTTCTTGAATCGCACGGTTATTGAATTATTTTTATCTCTTTCCCATTCTAAATAAAAAAGACCACTTTCACTTACTGTTAAGCTACTAGGTTTAGAAATGTTTCCAATTGCTTCAACAAATATAAACATTGTCTTAAGCGAGTCCAAAGAAACATCATACTCTTCTTCACAATCGCATAATTCTTTTAACTCACGAATACGATTAAAGAGATAATCATCCTTCAATTTAATAGACTCAATACCGTATTTCAGTATTTCTTCAAAGGTCAATAATTTATCTATTTCCCCTATTTTAAATTTATTTTTTTGTTTTTGGAGATTGTCAAATTTATGTTCTTGATAAATTATGGGATAGTTTTTGGTTGTAATGGAAAATTTGTTCTCACCAAGTGTATATAGTTGAAAAGGGTAGTTTTTCGCTTCTATTTTCCCTTCTAAGGGAAAAGATAATAGATGATAAGAACTTGTTGACGATTCTGAACTGGTATCAATCGCCCGTCTATTTCTCCTTAACTTAGTGCCATTCGGACTGTTATCCTGTTGATTACCGATCGTTGGTTTCATCTGGCGCCTCCATTAATATTTCAATTTCATCTGAAATAGGTATTGTTTGATTTGTTTTAGCTTCAAATTTTCTCAAAGCTTCACCGAGAGAATCCACAAAAGATTTGGCTGTAATGTGAGAAGCATTGAGTATCGCTTCTTCTTTTCCATTGCGTCTTAATAATATGAAAATATCATGTTTAGAAACTCCTATACCAAACTCGTTGAAATAGATACTGTTTAATTCACCAGATTTGATGAGTTCTGTGACAGTTTGTTTTTGTTCTTCTTTTTCTGAATCCATTATCTTACCTCTTACTGTGATTGTCGATTTTCTGAGTTGGGTTGAGGGAACGCAAGCAAACACCCACTTATTTACTAATTATCGCATAGCGACACCTCAATCATCAAACTCACCCAACTTTTCTTGATGCCCTTACCGACTTCGAGATTACCATCTGCCCGATCGCCGAAACCGGACTCCACCAAACTTTCCAACCCTTCTGCATCGATAGCAGCAAATTCGATAACCTGCATCAATCCCCGATCGCTGCGCCGCCCATATCTAAGTGCAATTAATCAAAAAACACCACTTATCGCACAAGTTTTGACCTAAGTGTCAGGCGGGCGTGGCGTTATCGTTTCACTTAGCACAATTATCCCTCAATCAACAGCAGGCCGCAGACATATCTATACACTTCCGACTGTAGGGGGATGTTTTAGCTCGTCAATAAGGCGATGCTTGCCTTTAGGGGTACGAGACTAAAACTATACATTAGCCGATCGCGCGCACCCACCCTTTAACGAGGAATATACTATGTATCAAAATTTGCCAATAAATCCACAACTGTATAACATCGGGTTCTGGCTGGCCCAAGTGCCTGTAGAACAGACAACAACAACAACAAGCAGAGTAGAAGATGCAGCACTCCTGTATTCCGGGCCGCAATTTTTTATCGCCCTGATAGCTGGAGTCGTGCTCGCCTGCGCTTTCCAACTCTTGCTAACAAATTTATCAGTAGCCGCGGGCCTTTCCTACATCGGACAATCCCACGACGACGGACACCACTCGGATAGCAACAGCCCCCCCGTGCGCCACATCGGCCGCAAAGTCGGTACTTGGACTCTAATCACCGTCACTATCGCCCTATTCTTCGCTTGCTTGCTAGCAGTTAAGCTCAGCTTGATTAGCAGTCCCAGTTTAGGTGCGATCGTCGGTTTAGTCGTGTGGGCGGCCTATTTCTCACTCCTCGTCTGGGTGAGCTCCACCACCGTCGGTTCCCTGATCGGTTCCGTCGTTAACACCGCCACATCAGGCGTTCAAGCTATTTTCGGCACCGCAGCCGCAGCCCTCGGCGCCAAAGCAGCTAGCAATCAAGTAGTCGCCACAGCCAAAGCAGCAGCAGCAGCGGTGGGCCACGAACTCGGTAGCGCGATCGACCCCACAAGCTTGCGGGAAAACGTCGAAGACTACATCCAAAGCCTCAAACCGCCGGAATTAGACATCAAAGCGATGCGCGGCGAGTTTGAAAAGTTGCTCAACGATCCGCAACTCAAAACCATTGCGGGCGAAAATTTGCCGAATCTCGATCGCCAAACTCTCGTAGATTTAGTCAGTTCGCGATCGTCCTGGTCAAAACGCGATGTCAACCGGATTGTAGACCAACTCCAAGATGCTTGGAAACAAGTAGGAAAACAAGACCAGAAATCTGACGGCATCGCCCAATTGATAGATTATCTCAAATCAGCAAAATCGGGAGATTTGCTCTCAGATACGCTGACAAGTAGGGTAGAAAAAGTTCTCGGCAATCTGGGCCCTCAAAATTCCGGACAAAACCCCACAATGATGTCCCAAGCAACGACAATGGCAGTCAATGCTTTAATGGGAATAGTTTTGGGCCGCACGGATATTTCAGACTTAGATGTGGAAAAAGTAATCGGTCAGCTCAAAACAGCTAAAGACAAAGTTAGCCAGCAAGCTGATAAAATCACCGCTCAAGTCAAAGGCGAACCCGAAACTTACAGCCCAATTCGCGCCGACGTAGAAAACTACTTGCTCAACACTTATTCGTGGCAGATGAACCCTACCGCGATCGAGCGCGGATTTCGTGACGTGCTCTACGATCCAACCGCCGATCCGGGAACTGTACGCCGCGAATTAGAAAAACTCAATCAGTCCAAGTTTGCGGAAATCCTGGCAAGTCGAGGCGTTTTTACCCAAGACAAAATTAAAGAAATTTCCCAGGAATTAGAAGGAATCAGACAGCGAGTTTTACAAACTGTGCTTTTTGCTGAGGAGCAAGAAAAAGCTCGCGATTTGCAGTGGCGCGTGGAAACTTATTTGAAGCTGACGCCGAAAGCAGAACTGACAGCAGCAGGTATCGGGAGCGATTTTAAGAAAATTTTAGAGGATTCTGATGCGAATTACGAACAGTTGCGCGATCGGCTTGCTCCTTACACCCGCGACAGTTTCGTGCAAATCCTCAGAGGCCGCGAAGGCTTCGGTTTCCAAGAAGTCGAACAGATTGTTAAAGAGTTGGAACGGACGCGAGATGTAGTTTTAGCAGATTCTCAAGGTCTGCAAGAAGCTGCACAAGTCCGACTGGACAATCAGTGGCAAAAAGTACAAGAATACTTGAAGTCTACGGGCAAAGAAGAACTCAATCCCGAAGGCATCAAGCGCGATTTCAAAACGCTGCTGGACAACCCGGAGGCGGGAATGTGGGCGCTGAGAGCGAGAGCTTCTAAGTTCGATCGCGAAACTTTGGTAAAATTGCTATCTCAGCGGAAAGACCTCAGCGAAGACCAAGTAAACCAGCTTCTAGACAGCGCCGAAGAAACTTGGCACAGCGCGCTGGAAGCACCGCAAAAGTTGGCTGAAAAAGCCAAGGATCAGTACGACCAAACTACTACCGCCCTGGCAGATTACCTCCGCAAGACAGGCAAGGAAGAACTCAATCCTGAAGGGATTAAGCGGGATTTGACTAAATTGATGGAAAATCCCAAGGAAGGGGCTTTAGCGCTGCGCGGAAGGCTATCTCAGGTCGATCGCGATACTTTGGTAAAACTGCTTTCTCAGAGAGAAGATTTGACCGAGGAACAAGTCAATCAAATTATCGACCAAGTGCAGGATACTCTGGGATCGATCGTGAAAGCGCCGCGCCGTTTGGCTCATCGGGTGCAAACACAAGTCCAGGATTTTCAGAGCATTTTAGAGGATTATTTGCGGAATACGGGCAAGGAAGAATTAAATCCCGAAGCCATCAAGCGCGACTTGCAACTGCTGCTGCACGACCCAAAAGTCGGCGCTTACAGTTTGGGCGAGCGGCTGTCGCATATCGATCGATCTACAGTGGTTTCTCTGCTGTCTCAGCGGCCGGATATTTCGGAAGCAGAAGCCAATCGCATTGTCGATCAAATTTTGTCGGTGCGCGACCAATTCGCACTGCAAATTCAGAAAATTCAGGAGGGCATTCAGTCGGTAATTGACGGGATTCTCGGAAAAATTCGCGATTACCTCAATTCGCTCGATCGCCCGGAACTCAATTACGAAGGCATTACGCGGGACGTGCGGAAGTTATTTGACGATCCGCAAGCCGGATTTGATGCTTTGCGCGATCGCCTCGGTCATTTCAACCGCGATACTTTAGTGGCTTTAATTAGTTCGCGCGAGGACATTTCTGAAGCAGATGCGAACCGTTTGATCGACCAAATCGAAAGAAGCCGCAACAGCGTCTTGCAAAGAGCAGAACGCTTGCAGCAAGAAGCGCAGCTTCGCCTCGAAAACATCAGATTGCAAGCTGAAAAACAAGCTGAAGAAACTCGGAAAGCAGCGGAAGTTGCCTCTTGGTGGCTGTTTTTCACGGCTCTTACCTCGGCGGCTGCGGCTGCGGGTGCTGGTGCTTTAGCTGTTATCCGATAAACAAGAGTCAATTTGTGCGCTCGGATTTCTAATAGTGCCTGATGTTAGTAGAAACTCACATCAGGCACTATTTTTATCGACCTTCTTAAAAGCGGTGAGGTATTTCTGCTTAAGAGCATTTCGCCTCGATTCACCATTGTAAAACAGGTTCGTAGTGAGGACTTTAGTCCGCATTCAAGAAGGACTAAAGTCCTCACTACGAACCGTAAAGCAAATCGATTCACCATTGTAAAACAGGTTTGTAGTGAGGACTTTAGTCCGCATTTAGGAAGGACTAAAGTCCTCACTACGAACCGTAAAGCAAAACAAAATTGTTATCAGGATTCTCAAGGGCGGTGAGGTGTTTCTGGTAAGTTCGTGTCGCCTCGATTCACTATTATACAACTGGTTCGATCGTTCGGAATGCAAGTCCTCCAGAAGAAGGACTTGCATTCCGAACGATCGAACCGTAAAGCAAAACAGAATTGCGATCGGGCGAATCAAAAGCGGTTCTCAATCCAGCACGCCTGTTGTGTCAACCGCCACCGGCACCCCGCCCAGGGCGGGGCGAGTATCAAACGCGAAGTTTTTTCGTGGCGCGATCGCCCGTTTCTTTTGAAAATCGCGGTTAGCTCATGACTCGCAGGCGATCGGTTGTGCATAATGAAGGGAACTAAAGATGTGAAAATACTACACTGACTGTGGGGGGCTAGATACCCGATACCTTGGAAATACCGAGGGCTTTTGCAAATGAGCCCACAACAGTCAAAACACGCAGGCCAGGCTCGATCGCCAATGCTAAACCACCTACGTCTCACACCTCCCCAGGCTAGTTGCCTAGTAACACCGTGAGGGGGGCGACGCCATGCAACTCCGAAAAAAAACACTATTAATCATCGGTGCAGCTCTGATCGGCCTGATTGTGGTTCTCTATGCCACTGCATCAACCATTTTGCTGCACGATTTTAACAACCTGGAGGCACAGTACGTCCGCCAGGATGTCGCGCGGGCTTTGGACGCCTTAGATGACGACTTGTCGAATTTAGACACCAGCGCCCAAGATTACGCCGAGTGGGATGATACGTACTCTTTTGTCGATACACGGAACCAGGAATTTGTCAAGTCAAATTTCGTCGATTCCACGTTTGTTTACTTGAGATTAAACTTATTGGTGCTGCTGGACTCCAACGGTAAGACCATCTTCAGCAAAGGTTTTGACCTGAAATCCCAAACCGAAATCCCAATTCCGGCAAGCTTGCAACAGCACTTGACCGAGGCGCTGCTCAAGTCCCAGACAAGTTCTGACCAGGGGTACCCCGCCAAAACAGGCGTCGTCACCCTGCCAGAAGCTACGCTGCTGATAGCCTCAAAGCCGATCGTCAACAGCAACGCCCAAGGCCCGCCGCGGGGGACGCTGATCCTGGCACGCTACCTGGACAACACCGAAATCGGTTTGCTTGCAGAACTGACTCACCTGTCGGTGGATTTTAGATTGCCGAGTTTAGATTTTAAAGTCGGAGCCACGAACTACTCCGGGCAGGGCGCTAAGGCGCTGGCTCGCTCCAGGCAGGATTTGGACAATCTCAAACTCAAAATTTCTAACCTCAAATCAGTAGAAATTTTAGTCGAGCCGCTCAGCGACAGCGTAGTAGCAGGATACGCCCTGATTCGGGACATCCGGGGCAAGCTAGCGCTGCTGCTGCGGGTAGAAGTAGACCGAGTAATCTCTCGCCAAGGTCAGGCTACCCTAGAACTCTTTACTTTCTCGATATTGGCAGTAGGTTTAATATTTAGCGCGATCGCCATGCTGTTGCTAGAAAATTTAGTCTTGGCGAGATTGGCCCACTTGAGCACTAGCGTCAGCAACATCGCAGCCAACGGCGATCCAGATTTGCGCGTTCAAATAATTCCAGGAGGCGATGAACTCGCCAGCTTGGCCGACACCATCAACCAAATGTTAGAAGCATTGGGCAATTCTCAAGTCGAACGCAAGGAGAGCGAATACCGCTATCGGTTGATCGCCGAAAACTCAACCGACATGATTACCAGACACGACCCCAAAGGCGTGTTTATCTACGTCTCGCCCGCCAGCCACGCTTTGCTGGGATACGAACCTTCGGAACTGATTGGGCGCCTTCCCAACGATTATTTTCACCCCGACGATTTAGAAACCGTCGCCAAAGCTCACTCGAAAGTCCTGGCGCTGCCAGTTACTTACACCGTCAGCTACCGCATCCGCCACAAAGACGGCAAATACATTTGGTTTGAAACCACCAGCCGCACGATCCGCGATCCCGAAACCGGTGGAGTGCAAGAAATTATCGGCGTTTCCCGCGACATTAGCGTCCGCAAGCAAACAGAAGAAGAACTGCGAGAAAGCGAAGCTGCCATTAAAGCTTTGTACCAAGTGACTTCTGCTCCCCGTACAGACCCCCAAGGCCGCCTTTATAGCTTTGATTTGCGCCTCCAAGAACTGCTGGCAATGGGATGCCGGCAGTTAGGCCTTTCCGTGGGAATTTTGTCGCGCATTCAAGGCGACAACTATCAAATAATTGCTGTTGAATGTCCCGATGAGTCGATCGTCAAATCACAAATCTACGATCTGGAAACAACCTTCTGCGTGGCTACAGCAATGTCAAAAGAACCGATGTACTTTGAGTCGGTGAGGTTTTCGGGTTTGTGCTTCAATACTCCCAATCCTGCCTTCAACATCGAAGCTTACATGGGCACTGCCGTCACGGTGGCAGGTGAAGTTTACGGCACTCTATGCTTCTTTGCTCCGACTCCTCTGACAGAACCGTTCCGAGTTGTAGATAGAGAGTTGGTGAAACTGATGGCTCAGTGGGTGGGCAGCGAACTCGATCGCCAGCAAACAGGCGTAGATTTGGCAAAAGCTCGCGACGAAGCACTGGCGGCTACCAAAGCCAAAAGCGAATTTTTAGCCACCATGAGCCACGAAATTCGCACTCCCATGAATGGAGTCATCGGCATGACGGGTTTGCTGCTGGATACCCGCTTAAGTCGGGAACAGCGCGATTTTGTAGAAACTATCCGCAGCAGCGGCGATGCTTTGCTGACGCTGATCAACGATATTCTAGATTTCTCGAAAATTGAGTCGGGCAAATTGGACTTGGAGGAACATCCGTTTGACATCCGCACTTGCATTGAGGAATCCCTCGACTTGGTAGCTGCCAAGGCGGCACAAAAAAAACTGGAATTGGGTTACTTGATCGATCGCTCCGTACCACCAACGGCGCTCGGTGACAGCGCCCGCTTGAGGCAAATTTTAATCAACTTGCTCAGCAATGCTGTTAAATTTACTGAAAGGGGGGAAGTGGTGGTTTCGGTGACTGCCAAAAAGCTTGCAGTGTCCAGGATCGACGCTCAAGAACCGCCAGCAATTAATGGGGAACCGCGAGCAATTCACAAAGTATACGAAATACAATTTGCGGTTAAAGATACTGGTATCGGCATTCCGTGCGATCGTATGGATCGGCTGTTTAAATCTTTCAGCCAGGTTGATTCTTCAACGAGCAGGCAGTACGGCGGTACCGGATTGGGCTTAGCAATTAGCAAGCGTTTGGCCGAAATGATGGGCGGCAGGATGTGGGTGGAAAGTATGGGTTGTCTGGCTGGCAATCCTCCGGGAGATTTTAAAGTGCCAGTTTTGGATATCGCAGGTGAAGAATCTTGCGAAATTGCCGAAAAATATAGCTCTGGCAAATCTTTACTCAGCAGCGAGCCGATCGACCAAAATCCCAAATCCGCAGGCTCTACTTTTTATTTCAGCACGATCGTTGGTGGCTGCAACAGTTCCTTGCCAGTTAATTTGAGCACTACTCAACCAGAATTAACTGGGAAGCGAGTCTTAATTGTCGATGACAATGCAACCAACCGCCAAATTTTGACTCTCCAAGCTCAGTCTTGGGGAATGGTTCCTAGGGCTTCAGCTTCAGCTCGTTTGGCTTTAGATTGGATCGCGGCTAAAGAGGTGTTTGACTTGGCAATTTTGGATATGCAAATGCCACAAATGGACGGGTTGGCTTTAGCTGCCGAAATTCGCCAGTATCCTGATTGCCAAAAGTTGCCGTTAGTGATGCTAACTTCGATCGGCAGACAAGAAATTAACACCCCTGCGATTGAGGTCGATTTTGCTGCTTTTTTGAACAAGCCGATCAAACAATCTCAACTTTACAATGTTTTAATCAATATTTTTGGGAAACAGAATACTGAAATTAGAATGCAGCGCACTCTTCTCCGGCCTTTATTGCAAAGCATACCAGTGCTGGCCGAGAGTTTACCGCTGCGGATTCTGTTGGCTGACGATCATTTGGTGAATCAGAAGGTGGCTTTGCAAATTTTGCAGCGGATGGGGTATCGGGCGGATGTGGCAGGAAACGGTATCGAAGTGCTCGAAGCTTTGCACCGCCAGCCTTACGATGTGGTGCTGATGGACGTGCAAATGCCGGAAATGGACGGTTTGGAAGCTACCCGTCGCATCCGCGAGGGATTTTTAGCAGCTTTGAGCTTAGAAAATGGCAGGGAAGAATCAGAAGTTTCCATAACTGACGAGGAATTTAACAATGGAAAATTGACTCAGGAGCAATCTAACAATCCAAAATCCCAAATCGAAAATCCCGAATTGACTCAGGAGCAATCTAACAATCCCCAATCCAAAATCCAAAATCTCAAATGGACGAGGCCTTGGATTGTGGCGATGACGGCAAATGCGATGCAGGGCGATCGCGAAGAGTGCATGGCTGCGGGGATGGACGACTATTTGAGCAAGCCGATCGCCATTGAGGAGTTGGTGCGAGCTTTGAGCGCGTGTAAATCTGGCTCAAATGGCGAATTCGATTGTCCGCAGCCAATTTTTTGTGCGAGCTCGCAGATTGAAAAGACAGGAGGAACAAGTGAGTTAGAAGTGCGATCCTCTTCGAGGGCTGCGCTAACGAATGCGGCTGTTGGGGGCAATCCACAAGTGACAATTCCCAATTCGTCCTCCGTCGTAGGGTGGAGTGCATCAAAGGTCGATCGGGCTTTTTCAGAAAACCGCGATTGTCTGAGCGCCAAGATTATAGAGGGACTGCGAGATGTCGAAGCTTTGGAGGAGGCGATCGACCTTTACCTCAAAACAGCCCCCGAACTGCTGCGAGGCATCTCTAGGGCCCTGAGCAGTGCCGATCCGCTGGCTTTGAGGCGGGATGCTCACTCTTTGAAGTCGATTAGCGGAACCCTCGGTGCTTTTGGCTTGTTTGAGTTGTGCGAGAAACTCGAAATCATTGGGCGGATGGGGACAGAGGCAAATAAGCCTTTATCTGGGCTCGAATCCGGGCTGTTAAAGCAGGTTGAGGCCGAGTACCAAAGAGTCGAAACGGCCTTGAAAATAGAAAGAGAGTCTGTTGATTGTTAGCTGTTGATAGAGGATATCGCTTATACTGCTATTTCGACGACAGAGACAGTTGCAGGTGTTGCTATTGACCAAACAGTGGACAAGACAAGAGTGCTAGTGCATAAACTGGACAAATAGCCAGCCTAAGTATCTTGAATACTACGTTTTGATGGTGATGACACCTACAAGTCCTTTCGGTGCTTGTAGCTCTGTCGTTAGAGATTAAACAGATGTATTTGGTTAAGTCAGTGTCTCTAGCCCAACAAGCCATCAAAACCTTGGCGAGGAAAACATAACCTGAGTAATCAGAGGACTTTCATGTCTAACTTTGTATTCGTTTTAGATACCAAAAAACAACCACTCTTACCAGTACCGCCCGGACAGGCAAGACGATTATTGAACCTACGACAAGCGGCTGTATATCGCCGCTACCCATTCACGATTATGTTGAAATACGTGGTTCCTAATCCTGAGATAGAGCCACACCAATTAAAAATAGATCCAGGCTCAAAAGTAACTGGGCTAGCAATTGTGCAGGGTGAGAAAGTTATCTGGGGTGCCCAGTTGACCCATCGCGGGCAACAAATTAAAAATGACTTAGAGTCGCGTCGCAACCTTCGTCGCAATCGTCGCAACCGCAAAACTCGTTACCGCAAACCACGTTTTTTTAACCGCACAAGAGGGTCTGGATGGTTGCCACCAAGCTTAGAATCTAGGGTGACAAACATCCTTACCTGGGTCAACCGCATCCGTCGATATGTACCGATTACAGGGATATCCCAAGAACTGGTTAAGTTTGACCTTCAAGCGATGCAGAATCCTGAAATATCAGGCAAGGAGTATCAGCAAGGTGAACTTGCGGGCTATGAAGTCAGAGAATACTTGAAGAGAAAAGTGGGGGAGAAAGTGCGCTTACTGCGAAGTGGAAAACGTACCTTTTGAGGTAGAGCACATTCACCCAAAATCAAAAGGTGGAAGCGATAGAGTTTCCAATCTCACCCTTGCCTGCCACAATTGCAACCAAAAGAAAGGAAATCAAGATATTCGGGATTTCTTGTCCAAAAAGCCTAACATCTTGTCCCGCATCTTGAGACAAGCAAAACAACCATTGAAAGATGCGGCTGCTGTGAATTCAACCCGCTGGGCATTATTTCAGCAACTTAAGCAAACAGGATTACCAATAGAAGTTTCAACAGGAGGTATAACCAAGTACAACCGCACTCGTTTAGGATTACCTAAGACTCATTGGTTGGATGCAGCTTGTGTAGGAAACCAAGAAGTGCTGCAAGTTTTCACCGAGCAGCCGTTGTTAATTGCAGCTTTCATGATGGGGCAACCGTCAAATGTGTACAACCAATAAATATGGATTTCCTCTCAGGCACAGAACGCGCTGCAAAACGTTTTTTGGGTTTGGAACTGGCGACATGGCAAGTGCAATTCTCCCATCTGGGAAGTTTGCAGGCACTCACGTCGGCAGGCTGACGGTTAGAGAAAGCGGAGTTTTTGAAATGAAGACGCCACTCGGCAAGGTTAGTCCAGTGCGTCATAGATACTGTAAATCAATCCACCGCAACGATGGGTATATGTATGCGTTTTCCAATGAATGTCCAATGAATCAGCGATTAGAGGCGTAGCGATCGAGGAAACCGATCGAGCGGTTATTATTGAGTTCCAGAATTTCCCCTATCTCGAAGTGGGATTACTCATCAAGGGAGATCGAGGGAGATATTCGATCGGTTGAGCCGATTGAGTCATCAAATAGCTGGTGATGCAGCCTACAATAACTGAGGAGCGCGAATTAAATAATTTACACATATTTGTGGGATGGGCGGGAGAGCCCGTCTTTTTTGGACGGGCTCTCCCGCCCATCCCACAAGAAAAATAAAAATTGTAAGTTATTTAATTCTCATTCCAGAGGACTAAAGTCCTCACTACAAACCTTTTGATTTTTTAGTTACTAACACCCAATCGTCGGCTGTTTTGATAACCTCAGCATTATCCAATGCTAAATTTTTGATAAGGGGTTTTTCTAACAAAAAATAAGGTTGCGGGAGAGTTTGCCATTTCTGTTGCAGCGTCGGTGCGTCGGCGACAATAACTTGCCTCTCGCTGTAAAAATTCAGCGACGGACGCGGTAATTTATGAGATGTAAAGACTTGCTGACCGGCTGGGGTTCCTTGGCGGACAATTTCGGCGATCGGCTTCACCGGATAATCCTCCCCTAGTTCCCAAACCCAGTTATCGGAAGCGACAAATACTAACAGCGTGACGTAAGTCCCCCAAATTAAAACTAATAAAAATTGTCGGTCTTTTCGGTGCAGCAACACGGCAGATATTGTCATTGTCAACGCTACAAACATCAGCATTAACTGCAAATCTTGCTGGGGGGAAACCATTTGTCCGCCCAGCCGTACCCAGCCACTGAAGTACGCGCAGCCGACGAGACCAACTACGGCTATTACTACCAAAATTGCCGGATGAGGCAACAAGGATATAGCATTAAAATATTCTTCTGTTTCATCTTTTTTTGCGGATTCTTCCGGGACTGACATTTGTTCCCAAACTTCGGCGAGATAGCTGCCAACTGCGATCGCAAAAGCTGGATAAACTGGCAAAACATACCAAGGTAATTTGGTATTCATCACCGACACAGCCAGCAGATATACTCCCGTCCAAACTAATACTAATTTGGGCCCGGGAAAATTGCGATTTTCCCAACTCAAGCGCAGCCCTTGCAGCCAAAATAACTGCCACGGCCATGCTGATTCTAAAATTTCTAAAAGATAATACCAGGGCGGGCCTTTGTGATTGCCTACAGTTTCCCCAATTCGCCGGAAAGATTGGTTAAATAAATTAGTGTTGATGAAATCTTGGCCGTAGTGCAGCCATTGGGCAAAATACCAAGCCGCTACTGGCAATGTTCCGATCGCCAATCCGCCCCAAAGATACCCAGAAGTTAGCAGTCGCGGGGTATCCCAAACCAGGAAAACAAAGCCGATCGCGCCCAGCAGCAGCCCCAACATGACGCCCTTAGTCAGGCAAATGAGTCCGAACCCAATTCCCGCCCCCAAAGCGTAGCGCAAGTCGCGGCGCGATCGCAGCAAACACCAGATCGATGCCAGCAAAAAACACAAAACTGCCCCGTCCAACATCGCCAAACGTCCGTGCCGCACTACCGGAAGCAGCGTCAGGTAAACGAGAGCCGAAAAAATGGCGATCGAGCGCTGCGGGAACAACTCGCGCCCAATGGCGTAAAGCAGGGGCACTGAAGCCGCCGTCAGCATTGCCGGTACCAACCTCGCCGTCAATTCGCTGACACCGCCGACGCTAAAACACAGCCCGATCAGCCAGTGTACCAGCGGCGGCTTGTTCAAATAAGGCACGGAGCCGATCGTCGGATACAGCCAATTTAAATTACCGCGCCAAATTTCGCGGCTTACCTGGGCTGCAATCCCTTCATCCCAATCCCGCAACGCCGCGCCGCCCAGATTCAGCCCGAAAATCAACACCGCAGCCAACAGAAAAGCCAGCATCCACAGTTTGTCTGTCAAGCTGTCATTGAAGCGAGTTTTGGGTTTGCGGCCCGGGAATGGAAAGATTTCTGACATAAATTAAGAGAGTTTTTAGCGTCCCAAAGAGAAGGTAAACTTAGACAGCAGTTATTTGCGATCGGGGAAATACCATGAACTTACCTGTAATCATAGATATTATAATTGGCTTAGTGTTTATCTACCTGACTTTAAGCTTGCTGGCTTCCGAAATTCAGGAACTGATTGCTACTGTTTTGCAGTGGCGGGCCCAACATTTAAAGAAGTCGATCGAGGTGCTGATTTCCGGAGGCAGCGAAGGCACGAAAGATCCGCTGCAATTGCAGCGAGTCGGACAGTTAGCAAATTCGATTTATGCCAATCCAATTATCAAGGATTTGAATCAAGGAGCGAAAGGGCTTTTATCACAGGGATTTCGTTCTGTTACGCACCGCCTGGGAGATTTTTACCGCGGAATGACTGGCACTAAGAATGTTTTTGGTAATAAATCAACAGGGCCTTCTTATATTCCAGCCGATAGTTTTGCTGCGAGCCTTTTGGATACTTTAAAAATTTCTGCTTTGGTGGAATCGCTCTCTAAAAGCAGACTGGAAAGATTTAAAGATTTACAGTTGGCACAAATTCAAGTCATTGGAGAGGGTCTGAATCTGCCGGAATCTACTAAACCAATTATTGAGCAAGAATTTGGCTGGCTGACTGCCGAGTTCAATCGAGTTGTTGAAGATTATAAAAACGATTTGGGAAGTTTGAACAACAGTTTGGATCGGATGTCGGAAAAGTTAGGATTTTATATTAATGATTCTCAGGTTTATCTGCCAGAAACCGAGCAGGGAGGAAGAGAATTTCAGAGACAGATGGCTTTTATTAAGGCGAGTTTTGATAGCGAGTTTGAGCGGGCAGCGCTGCGGGCGCAACTGCAACCGAGTTTGAGCAATTTGTTAAATACTGTGAGAAAAGTTAGGAAAAGTCAGGATGCGGTAGCACAAATTATGGATGAGAAAGAGGAGAGTCCTATTTACAAACAAATTCAAGAAACTTTGGACAGTATGCCAGAATCTTTGAAACGCAGTCTTTATATTTTGGCACAGCGCGCTGAAACAGGTGGTGGAAATACTCAAGAGCAGTTGCAGCGGTTTCAGAAAGAAATTGAAGGTTGGTTCGATCGATCGATGGAGCGCGCTTCGGGTGTTTACAAGCGGAATTCTAGAGGGGTGGCGATTTTGATCGGTACTGCGATCGCCCTGGCTGCTAATGCTGACACGATTAATATTGTTAATCGGTTGTCGAAGGATTCGATGTTGCGATCGACTGTTAATTTGTACGCTAAGCAGTTGGTGGAAAAAAACCCTAACACAAAATTGGATAATTTAACCAATCTCACAAAAGTTCAAAATCAGGTCGATCGCGCTTTGGATAATGTAGCTCTACCTTTTGGCTGGAGCGAACCGAACAGGTTAGAGCTAGATGCTAAAGGGAACGTATTGTTGCCGGCTTTGATGGGAAAATTGTTTGGTTGGATGTTGAGCGGCGTAGCGATTTCTATGGGAGCTGCTTTTTGGTTTGAGGCGCTCAACAAGATTATTAATATTCGGAATGCGGGGAAGAAACCGCCCTCTGCTACAGACTCTTGAGCGGTGGTGCGGCGCAGCCGGAGGCAACTTTGACATTAAATATAAGGTCTTTGTGGAAGCGGTTACCTACAGGATACTGGGATCTATCGGTAATTACTGGCCTGTCCCCAATTGGGGAAAATACAGAAAATATAAATTCCGTGCGATCGCGGATGGCAGTGCCGCAGAAATAGGCGAAACTGATAGATGAGTTCAATGGGCACGAGCAACACCAACCAGGTTGCTGCCTGTTTCCTGCGGTCTGACTCCAAGGGTACATCTACCAGTCAACACCCTTTTGGAGGAAGGAATATGTTCACTTCTTTGACGGAAACCAATCCCGCCTCGGAATACCAAAATCCCGCATCCAGAAGTTTTGCATTTAATGGCTCTAGCATTAATGACGGCGGATATTTTGTCTCTGGGATTTTCGCGACGCTTGCAGTAATTTTAGTCAAGTCCATCTCTGACGGGATCCAGCAAGTTATCTCGGCACTTCAAAAATATGCCTCTATCCTTAGAGAGATTGACAAAGTTTGCACATTTTGTGGGGACAGTTCAGATTACCTCGAACCAGATAACAGCCAATTGCTAACATGGCACGGTTCCCTGAGCGACAAAAACGGACTGGGTTCGTGTTATGCCGATCGAGATAGCGACACACTCAGCAACGGCCGCGCGCGCGATCGCTTGTTTGCTAAGGAGAGTGATGTAATTGAGTCTGTGGAGCGTGAAACATGGTGATTGGCCACAATGGAATTGTCATTAACCGCCTGATACCAATTTTTTATGAGGCTGCTCCCGAATCCGATCCCCCCTAACCCCCCTTATTAAGGGGGGGACAAGATTCCGCTCTTTCGTCCCCCTTCAACCAGGGGGATGCGAGGGGGATCTAGATATGTGCAACGACCCATTAAATTGGTATGACGGTGCGCGACGATGCGATCGGACTGAAGCTGCGATCGATCGTATCAGCTCCCGTTGAATAATTCTCATAGCGTTTGTAGTGTAGTGACGGCCCAAGTCCGCAAAGTTCCTGTGCCCGCGCCCAAACAACTTAAGTGCGATGATTAACCGGCACTTAATGTCAGACTGTTTTGATGCTTAGTAAATGCCACAAAACCAACTTGGTATCAGTATTCTGGTGTCTCAAAAAGCTAGCCAGCCACGCAGCCTATCTCATACAATTTTAGATTTTTAAACTGGGAATGACTGAGGTAGCTCGTAATTTTGCTCTGGCCTCCACTTGCATTCTTGATTTTCATCGATCGAATCATTCAAAAGGTATTATATAACTAATTTAAAAATTCGCTGAAATACAGGTAGTGACTTAGGCTGAGCCGTATCCGCACACCCAAAATATCATACTAAAATAAATAGTTCTAAATCTAATTTAAAGGGGTTACTGAGTAGTCAAGTACGCTTAAGCTACTTTTTGATGCCTATAGATGTAGGTATTTTCAGCGAATAACAATGAAAAGATCCGGCTTCAAAAAAGCGGTTTTTTTTTTATAGGCGCCACATATTTGTTAAATATTTAACAGCTTTTATTAAAAAATTGAGTAACTACAAGCGGAAGCAAGCACAATCCGGAAAATAAAACATTTAAATAATTGATTGAAAAATGTTGCACTATTTTCAAAATAGGTGTTAATATGAATTCAAATAAGACTGATGAGATGACTCCCGGGCTGTATCTACCAATAACGCCCTTAATGGAGTATCAAAAATGAGTTCTACGTTCGCTCAAACCAACTCACAATCTTCTTTGGAAAAACTGCCCCTGCGTTCCTTAGTATTCATTGATTCCGGGGTGGAAGATTACGATTCAATTGCAGCAGGAGTGCTGCCGGGACAGCAGGTCGTAATACTCGATGGCACCAAAAACGGCATCGAACAAATCTCCTCTGAAATTGAAAACTACGCCTCTACCAACGGGGCGATCGACTCGGTACACATTATTTCTCACGGCAGTTCTGGCAGCCTGCAACTCGGTAATACCGCTCTGGGTTCAGATAACATCGAGCAATACAAAAGCCAGTTGGAAAAGTGGCAAACTTCACTAGCCCCATCCGCAGACATCATGCTGTACGGCTGCGATGTAGCCTCAGGTACAGGCGCTAATTTCGTTGACAAGTTCAGCCAATTAACGGGGGCTGACGTTGCCGCATCCACCAACATCACCGGCAAAGACGGCGACTGGAATTTAGAATTTTCTAAGGGTCAAATTGAATCGGACTTAGCCTTGAACTCCGATGTGATGGCAAATTACCAAGGTGATTTAGCTACTATCGTCGTCACCAATAATAGCGATAGCGGAGCTGGTTCCTTGAGGGCTGCGGTCGCCTCCGCTGTTGCCGGCGATACAATTACCTTCGCTCCAGGTTTAGCCGGTCAAACCATCACCCTGACCAGCGGTCAAATCGCTATTCCCGTTGGCAAAAACCTCACGATTGACGGCGCCGCCGCCGCAGGTTTAACCATCAGCGGTAACAACTCATCCCGTGCCTTTTTTGTCAATGCAAACGTTGTGACTGCGACGAATTTTGCGGTCAAAAATCTCACTATTGCCAACGGTAAAACGACTGATACAGGTGGCGCGATCGGCACAACCGACGAAGTAAGTCTCACCGTAGACAACGTTCAGTTCAATAACAACGTTGCCGATAAAGGCGGTGGCGCAATTTTCGGTAATTTCAACAATACCCTGACAGTATCGAACAGTAAATTCAACGGCAACATCGCGACGGCAGGTAATGACGAACGCGGTGCAGGTGCGATCGGCTTTTTGAGTTCCAAAGCTTTTACAGTCACCAACAGCGACTTCACCAACAACAAGGGAATTAACGGTGGGGCAATTAACAGCCTTCAGGGCAAGTTAACAATTGACAACTCGCGATTCATCGGCAACGACACCAGCGCAGCCTCTTACGCAACAGGCCAAGGCAATCCTGGTTTAAGGGGTAACGGTGGTGCTATTTACACAGACAGAGCCAGCAATCCGAGCGAAGCTTCCGGCACAATCAAGATTAGCAATAGCGTATTTCAGAACAATAAAGGTCAAGGTGAAGGAGGCGCAGCTTATCTGTTCACCGGCAGCCAAGACAAGGTAATTTTGGAAAACACCACCTTCCAAAATAACGAAGTTATGGCGCTAACAGGCAGCCCCGGCGGTGGAAATCCTGGAAATGGTGGTGGTGTAACGATTTTGAGCGACAGCACCAACCAGGGATTGACTATTACCAACACCAGCTTTGCTGGCAACAAAGCCAACAATCAAGGTGGTGGCCTGTGGATGCGAAATGCCCCTGCTACGATTACTAACAGTACGTTTTCGGGCAACTCCACCGCGTTTGTTGCTGGTGATTTCAACAAACTCGGCGGTGCAATGACTCTTGGTGCACCTACAACTATTGTCAACACGACGATCGCCGATAATAGCGCCGGTTGGGTTGGTGGAGGTATCTTTGCCGATGCCAATAGTGTCACCCTCAAAAACACGGTTCTTTCCAACAATACGGCGGCTAACGGAGGCAACCCTTGGGGAATTAACCAACACGTCACCGATCAATACGCCGATCGAGGAGGAAATTTTCAGTGGCCCGTGATTAGCACCGATATCAAGGCGACGACAAGTGTGACAGTCGCCGATCCGAAACTCGGCCCCCTGCAAAACATCAACGGCGCTTTAGTCAGGCCTCTGCTGCTCGGAAGTCCAGCAATTGATAAAGGGGTTGCAAGTGGCGCACCCGCTTTGGATCAGCGCGGCGTGACTCGCCCTCAAGATGGCGATACTATTCCAGGGGCGATCGTTGACAGCGGCTCTTTTGAATTCAGCAGTGCAGTCGTACCCACACCAACTCCGGCGCCGACACCAACGCCCGCGCCAACTCCAACTCCAACTCCAACTCCGGCGCCGACACCAACGCCCGCGCCAACTCCAACTCCAACTCCA
>NZ_JAEQCI010000157.1:0-10439 GCF_020738565.1 Microcoleus sp. PH2017_12_PCY_D_A
AAAAAGCCTCAAATGATTGCAGAGCAATTATTTGAGGTTTTGAGAATTCTGAATTCTTTTGAAATTAAATCCGATCGAATATCTGCGGAATGTGGGTTGTAGGGGTAGTGGATGGTGCGTGCCTACCCCATTGATTTTCTAAATATAATGTGCGTCGCCAGTAATAACTCTCGCTGCTTTCTTTTGATTTTCTCTTCGACGCACCCTACAACTATTAACTCCAGGTACGTAGTTGCGCTTTAGCGCTCTTTCCGGTATCCCAAAAAGAGCGCTAAAGCGCAACTACGTACCTGCTAAAATCAGTATAATAAAATGCTAAATTTTTAATTATAACATAGATTTTTTTTGCAAGAGGTCTATTCCATACGATCGCGCCAGCAACTCCCCAAATCGAATACCTAGTCTCGATACCAACCTCCCGGTTCAACCTCCAAATCCAGCATTGTTTTGAAATCAGCCAAATAGTTTAATATTTCCGAGTCAAAATCATTTTCTTTATTTTTGAGTCCGCCCTCCCACACCTTTTTATCGAAGGTTCCGACAACAAAATAGTCATTGCCGATCGCCTGCGGTGCGATTTTCTGCAAGCCTAATATCAATTCTGCCTCCAATTCATTTTGATGCGCCATAATTAACTCGCATTTCGAGCAGTAGCGACAGGTTTTTCCCTGTATGAGTGGGCCCAGGCCCTCAATCCAGATAAACAAAGCAAATTTCCGCAGATGTGTCAGTTTTTCACACTTCGGGCATTTGCTCAACCGGATATCGCTATACGGGTTCAGCATGAAGGAATATCGAGGTTTTAATTTGCCAATGTAAGTTTTAGACTTAGCCATCGCAGTAATCCACGGAAAAATTAATGATTTAATGTTAGCAGCAAGACATTCGATCGGACATAATATGATGCAATCTTTGTTGCTTTTTGTATAGGCTGGAGTGTGCGAAATTGGTGGGGGCTATTTGTTTTGGCTGTGCTTGCGCGAAGGCAAAAGCCCTTGGTTAGCAGTAATTGGGATGGTTATCTTGGGGGTTTACGGAGTTCCACGCTGCAACCTGCTACTTTCGGACGGGCGTAGGCGGCTTACGGGGGCGTTTTTATTGTGCTGTCGATTATGTGGGGTTGGATTGTCGATCGCGTTGCTCCTGATAAATACGATTTGCTGGGAGGGTGCATTGCATTGCTGGGCGTTTTGGTTATCGTGTACGCACCTCGCCGCTAGCAGCCAGCGAATACCATTTTCAATTTTCAATTATTGTAGAATGCAGCGGTATCGAAAAGTCGATCGCGCTCTGGACTTGTTCGCAAAGTCGATCGGCTAAAATTAAACTTGAACTCGGGCGAAGGAGTAGCTATGCAAAAAGTAGCAGTATTTGGCAACACCGGAGGCGGTAAATCCACTCTCAGCAAGAGATTGTCGGACATCACTGGATTGCCCCTTCACATCTTAGACAAGATTCAATATCGATCGGGCGGCGCTGAGGTTCCAAAGGAAGATTTTAAGCGCGCCCATCAAGAAATTTTGCAGGCTGACAGATGGGTTATTGACGGGTTTGGCTGCATGGAAACCCTCTGGCTGCGACTTGATGAGGCGGATACTTTGGTTTTTATCGATCTGCCGCTATACGTACATTTCTGGTGGGTGACTAAACGACTGATCTCGGGTTATTTTAAACCGCCCGCAGGCTGGCCGGAAAACAGCCCAATATTAAAGAGTTCGATTACCAGTTACCGCGTGCTTTGGTTGTGTCACAAATATTTGAACCCAAAATATCGCGAATATATCGATCGGGCGCGCAGTACCAAAAGAGTTTATCACATCACATCGACTGAGCAGATTTCGCAATTTTTTGCATCGATTGAAAATGAGCTTAACTTTGAAGATGGTGCAGCAGCCTCACAAGCAAACTAAAATTATATCGCTGTAGAGAGCCAAAATCAAAAGATTTTAACGTTTTTTTTGACCTGCCTACTTAATCGTATAATGCAGCGGGTTATATTGTCGATCGCGCTAAATAGTCGATTTTATTTCATACAGCACAATCCCACCTAAGTTGCTATTATTTATTGATAGTCCCACATACTAGGAGATTAAGATGCAAGTCAAAGACATGACAGTTGAGCAACTGCGGGACTTAATTAGAGATACCGTCGAACAGTGTTTAGAAGAATCTTTTGGCGATCGTGATGCCGGTTTAGAAGTTAAGGAAAAAGTCAAGCAGAAATTGTTGGAGTCGATCGAGCGAAAACAAGCAGGAGAAAGTAGCGTAGAAGTTGAAGGCGATGGTGAGGTGATTTCAGCCGAAGAGATAGCAGAAAGCCAAGCAGCATTGGCAGATTATTTCGCGGGGCGCGATCGGGGTATCTCCTCGAAAAAAATTAAACTGAAACTGTTTGGAGAAAAAAGTTGACTGACTGCATTCTCGCAATCTCAAGTTAAGGTATAATACAAAAATAGCCACAAATCTCCACAAAGAGCCTATGTCTACGAGTACCCAACGCTGGAATGATGATATGTTAGACCGCTTGGCAGACAAAGTAGATGGTCTAGCCGATAGAATGGAGAGTCTGACTGACAGGATAGAGAATATCGCTAGCATAGCAGAGAGTAATGCTCGCGTCATTCAAGCTTTAGCTAATGTGGCAGCAGAAGCAAGAGAAGAACGGCAGCAGTTATTCCAAAGGATGGATCAACAGCAGTCTAATATTGAGGGTTTGAGGATTGAGACAAGACGGATAATTGATATCCTCTTAAATCAACGCAATCAAGATGATAATCCAACTGCTTAATCAACGGATATCGCGCTTGGGGAAGGGGCGATCGCACTTTGGGAAGAAATGGGCGATCGCGCTTGGGGAAGAAATGGGCGATCGCATTTGGGGAAGAAATGGGCGATCGCCAGATGTACGCAAAAGAACTAAAATTGAAGTTATGCTAAAAAGTAGATTAAAGGAGAAATATCTATGAGTACAGAGCGCTGGGATTATGAGAGGCTAGACCGTCTCGCTGACAGGGTAGAGAATATCGCTAGCATAGCAGAGAGTAACGCCCGCGTCATTCAAGCTTTAGCTAATGTGGCGGCAGAGGCAAGAGAAGAACGGCAGCAGTTATTTCAAAGAATGGATCGACAGCAAGCAAATATGGCACAACAGCAAACAATTATTGTGCAACAACAAGAAGAGATTCGTGGCATCCAAACTGAGAATCGTCGGATGCTTGATATTCTATTAAACCAGCGCAATCAGGGGATAATCATACTGCTTAACTCAATAAGAAAGTAGGTCGATCGCACTTTGGGATAAAAGGGCTCTCGCACTTTGGGAAGAAAAAGGATCTCGCCCTACTCATCATCATCCCGATCGTCCTACCTAGATAACCAAGCTCCTATTAGAGTTCCTACTATTCCACCGCCTGCAAAACCTATTATTATTGGAGCATTTATAAGTCCGGCAACAGGAATTCCAATTCCCATAAGTGTTCGTGCTGACTGAACAACTGCATTAACAATTTTTATCCTAATAATTGCTTTTTGTTTTCTATTAAGAATGATTTGCCTTTTCTTACACTATAAGTTAACATATATAGTAGGGCAATAGTACCTTCCTTAGATACTCTCTCTACCAATGCTGTAACAAAATATCCCAGCCATTCTTTACCATCAGGAGTTGTGTCACTGTCATTATCTATTGCAACTACTGGAACCTGGTAAGCTACTTCCTTATCAGATATGTAATCTGCTATTAATTCTTGAATAATTTTTGTTTTAGCATCCAATTTTGTTTAATATTGGGAAGCTTTAACATTGGCAAAAGTGAAAACGAGCACCGTATATTCCCAAACCTTCTCCCCCAGTGCAGATGAAATAATCTTTATTACTTGCCGATCGTCCTCTTTTCTTGTTTCGTCTAGTCTGCTAACATATAACATAGAATCAGGTTTTTCGACTTTTGAACGCATTAACTCTATGTATGTTTCATCATTTCCTTTTTCATCCCGCAAGCCAGGAGTATCAAAAATGATAGCTTTCACTCCATTCATCTCAAATTAAAACCCAGTAACATCTGCTGTTTCCGGCTCATAGTCACTAACTTTAGATACTACTTTACTAACAAATGAGTTTACAGTGCTAGATTTCCCCCATCCTATAGGACGTGCTACAAAGAAGACCAGCCGTTTTCTTCCAACTTCTTCAACCATTTTTTCAAGAGCTTGAATAAAAAAATGCCCCGTTCATAATTCATAGTAATTTAGAAGTTTATTGCAATAATTCAGTAATCGCCCCTTTGTACAGCAGACAATACAGTCATTCAGACTAAAATGTAATTTAAGTTGGCATCAACTCTTAATTTACTAATCAAATTTAAATCTGCATCACGTACAGCCTTCCAGAATTTAAAGCGGTAATAATAACCATCAGCCACCAAGTAACGGACAGAATCTGGCAACAAGGAACGAGTCTTTATTAAATGTTGAGCCTAGTCATCAAATCTAGTTATCTGAGGCATTGAGCTTTCTGGATCTCTTTTTTTTCCCGTTTTATTGAGCTTTTTTTCACCTTGGCAGTTAGGGGATTTTTCGGTAGTTCTGTGGTCGGACGCCACGGAATTTGTTGTACACTTAGACTATAATACAAATGAGTTTCAAGTTCGACAACAGCCATTACAGAAATTTCTAATCCCTCTTCAGGTCTGCCAGCTACACCATTATAAAAACTAGCTTTTCCTTCAGTTTTTTTGCCACTTTTTGGAATAAAAGAACAATCGATGACTGCAATCAGTGTTCGCTCATGATTTAAGGCTTGATTGATAAAGTATTTATGAAATTATGGAAAATCGAAGCCTTTAAAAAAATGGCGGCGATAAATCTTTTTACTCAAATAACTATAACGGGCCATATTGGTAAAATTCACTTTGCCATAAACAAGTAAAATGGTGGAAAATAAAATCACCATAAACTTCTTTTGCGCTTGACTAATCCCTGGCATTTGTTGTAAGATTGATTCAATAATATTCATTATTGCGTTTTTTAAGTTCGTCTTTTTTTTGAGCTTAACGTAAAAACTGCCTTTTTGTCTTTTTCGTTAAGATACCAGTGACTTTTTTAGCGGAGTGCTCGCGGAGCGTCCCTATTCCAAAACTGTCCGAAGTATTGAATAAGGTGATTTGGGCTTATCAACAAAGCTGCCAACTTAAGTCGGATCTCAAGGATGCTTCGCGGAAGATTCAAGAGATTGTCAGCCAACTGCCAGAACAAGTCAATGCTGCTCAAGTTGACTTGAAACAATTGCAGGAAAATTTGGTTAATTGCTTGACATTCTTTTTGATTTGTGCTAATTATATTAGTCGATTGGAAGAACAAGAAAATAGAATTCAAACTAATCTGAATAAATATAATAAACGGCTATAAACTATAGCGGAAAGAATTGGAAATGACAAAAATGAGTTAAAATTTATGAAAAGTTTCAGCGATTTTGCTGAGGAAAAGTATATCACCCAAGTTAAAGCGGATAATAAAAGTTTGAGTGCGGGATTGCGGTTGTTGGAAAATGCGATCGAGACTGTAGAGGGAATTATCGAGATTGAGAGGGCTCTCGAGCGATCGCACTTTCAACTTTACCATTGGTACAGTGGGCGTAGGAATTGGCACCAGCGGAGTCGCCGCCAGCATCTACGCCAGCCAAATCAACAGCCCCGCCAGCCAAATCAAAAGCCCCGCCAGCCCGGAAACTCCCCTGTCGGTCAGTCAAGCTTTCATGTTGAGCCTGCTTGTGGGAATTGCAGGAGGTTTAGTCAGTGCGGCTTTATTAAAATTGCTTGACAGAATTCGGGGCTCGAAATGAACAAATCTGAGGATTTCCGTTAGTTAGCAGGCTTGACATCTTCCCACCAAACCTGCACATAAGGCCACATTAATTTCTCGTCATCCAGTTTCACTGTCACTTCATAGCGATCGATCTCAGTGAGTTCGCCAATTTTACCATTAAACTGCAATTGTTTGGGATCGTCGGTGTGAATTTCTACCTTGTGATTCAACAGCGGCAGCATTTCCTTTGAAGAACCATGAAACGGATTTTTGCCTCTAAGCACATAGCCACCAATGAAAGATATGTACATTAAAGTTAGGAAAAATACTGTACAAAAACTCACAATCAACAGTGTTTTTGGTTGCGAAAAATTGGTATAAACGCTCGTAACTCCTACTACCATTGTTCCGAAAAATAACATACTCGGCAGCATCAGCCCATCTCCCAGAAACTCCCCACAAAAAAACATCAGCGGTACCTGAAAACCAAATAATGCAGCTACCCAAATCCACCCAGTTAGCAAGGATTCAGATAGTAGCCAATTCATTCCTACGGTAAGGCCGATCGCAATTGCGATCGCCCAAATCGGTGCCGCATAATCGTACTGTCTGAAGGGAAGAACTACAAAAAAGAATACAGCATAAATAAAACCCGCCAAAGCTAAGGCTAATCCACTAATTATTTCGTTCGAGTTCAGCATTGTTAAATTCGGCGCAAATAGTGAAATCTTAATTAATATTATGTCGGCTTGAACAATAGTCCGGACATTTTTTAATCGCGAACGGTATAATAAGGGTTCCAGCTTCCTCAGAGGCTGAAATCTTAACGGTAGAATGCCCGTTTGGGCTACCACCCCAAAAAACTGTTCGGAGTATTGCTCGAACAACCCCTATAAAATAGGTTTGATTGTTCGGACTTCTCAGAACAAACGCATCTTATTTTTAGGATGCTTGCTAGACAAAGGTTTGGGCTATTGTGCATTTGTGTTCCCAAATACTGAAACCTTTGCTAGGTAAGGCTTACACAATTTATGCCAATTTGAAAAATTAATGCAACAATATTGGTAGAATGTGGATTCATCGATGGTACCAAAAAAAACAGAAAATCTGACAGCGACGCACCGCGGACAATACTTGAGTAAACAAAGTCAACTAAGAGTGTTGCAGCAAGGATTTTTTAAATTGGTATTAGATGCGTTTGCCATGGGACTTCAGCCCTTCATTTCTTTGATTTTGGATGCGGACTGAAGTCCGAACGATCAAACCTAATAAATGATAAAAATTAATAAATTAGACAGGAGAAAGAAAAAATTTGCGATCGCGGAAAGATATAAAATATAATTCCGAAGGATGTTTTTTCGCTCATTTTGATATGCTCGCAATCTGCCAATAGTTTGGACTCAACCTGATTCGCAATTTCAGATTAAGGTGATCGCAGACTTTTTCTACTTGCTGTCCGGGGTGAGAGTCCCCGATCAAAGGTAGAACGTAGAAGCTAAAACGCGGAATTTTCAGATAAACAGATCACTTAGGGTCGATCGACTTCACAAATTGTTGCACAGGCTGCGGTAGAGCCGGCACAAACGTCTTTCTAAAACCCCGAGCATCCAAAACTCGCCACAAAATACCCACCGCTACCGTCAAGAAAAATAACGCTCCCAAAAAATTGAACGCACCAGACAGAAAACCGCCATCCCTTTTTTTCGGAGGCGTAATGTGTTTGATCCGATATACAGCCGGCTCGTAATCTTTCCGTTCCTCGCGACTGGGCGCCGGCTTTTTGGCGTTGGTGCGCGAACTCTTACGGGGGCTCCCACTCAAACCCGTTTGATTAGTTTTAGTAGAACTACTGGGCGAGTCCAACTCAGAATCGCCACGCATTGTGAACTTGCTAACAGATGTCCCGGTTTTGCCAACACCAGCATTCTGTATTCTACTGTTAGAGCGCTGAGTTGATTGGCGATCGGCTAAAGTTCGCATCAAACTTTGCAATTGCTGAGTCGCCACCGGCGGGCGTTCCCCTTTCCTCGCCCAATTTAACAGCATCGCCGCAGTAATGCCGCAAAGATTCGCAGCCCCCACAGAAGCTATCCGCTTCAGCAGAGGCTGACTGTTCGACACAAACACCACCAGCGCATCGGGATGTTCCTGAGCCAAACCGTAAACGCACTGAGCTGTAGCTACGACCAGCATTGCTTGTGCGCTTTGATTTTTGATCGAGGGTTCTAGGGCCCGATGCGTTTCTTGAGCGTCAGTCACAATCCAGCCACTTTCTGCAAAAAAGCGCATAAACTCTCTAGCCACTTGCTCTTGAGCTTTTTCTACCGCTCTCCCTGTCAGATAATCTATTTCGTCATACACTACTTCCGGGAGATAGCAACTTCCCACCTTGGCATATTCTTGCCACACTTGGGTTCTGCCAGCCATCAAAACATCCGCATCAAAAGTTACCAATACAGGAGGAAGTTGATTAGCCATAACTTTAGCCTAGATGCTCAGATCCGTGATTTTTACTTGCTAAATTAAGTTTAAACAAATTCCGAGCTTTTCTATTGGGTCAATTGATAAATATCTGGGGTGCGCCCAAACGCACCCAGCCCACCAATGGTCTGATGATTAGTTGCCAATTCCTAAACGCCCAGCTAAAGCCGGAGTCAAGGGCAAGAGTACAGAAATCATTAAGAACAAAGCCAACAAACCCAAAGCTGCGCGAGCGTCGTCAGGTTCAGTCAGCTCGTTGAGGCTCGGCCGCTCCAGATTCCGCTGTAAAATCAGAATCACGATCGCCCAATACAAAGCCAAAGGATTAACTAAAGAAGCGATCGCCAGCACCACAAACGTCGCCAAAGTAGTGCGGCTGGCAATTTTCCGACCGTAGATTGCTTGTACAATTCTACCTCCGTCCAACTGTCCCGCAGGCATCAAATTAATCGCCGTGATTACCAAGCCCAACCAACCAATAACTACCAGCGGGTGAACGTCAACAATCTGTTGCTGCAACGCCGCACCCAAAACCACTTTTGCCAAAGTTCCCACCAAAACCGAGCCCTTGAAATACTCTGCGGGAATTTGAAACAAACTGCCGGGGTGAGAAAGCAGCAAACCCGTTACCAGCATGAGCAGAGCAATTATTCCCCCAGCGGCTGACCCAGCAAAAGCGATGTCAAACAAAACTTTACGGTTGGGAAGCAGCGACTCAAAACGCTCGATCGCCCCAAAAGAACCTATCTGAAAAGTTGGTATAAAAAACGGCCAACTCAAGCCAATCTTGTACTGATTTGCCAGCACTCGGCGAGCAATTTCGCCTGAGCCTAAAACCGCCCAAATTCCCGCCGCAATTGGCAGCACTTCTGGATATCTACCAGGCGAGTTAAAGAAATCGAAACCCAGCAGCAAACCGCCTGTTTCCAAGCTAGTAGCAATTGTTGCCAGTAGCAGCACGACTGCGAGGATTTTTTGAGATAGGTTAGTGGGCTGCGGGTCATTTGTGCTGGGCAAAATAATAACTACCGGCTTCTCGTCCTGATTTTCTACCAAAAACAGGCGGTAGCGATCGTTCAATCTTTCTTGCAGGCTTGCCGTCAAACGCGAGTGTACTTGTTCGGGGTCTCCCCGGAGATTGCCTTTCAAGATTACCCCATCTTGATAGGGAATCGTTTCTATAGCAAAGAAAGTATCGATGCCAAAGATGCCTTGAATTGCCTTGAGGTCTTCAACTGGAACCGGAATTATTTCTAATTCATTAGTTGCAGGCGATGTGACGATTTTAATGATTTCTTTGGCTGGTACCCGTTGTTCGTTTGGGGCGGAGCTGCCATCACTTTGGGGCTTTAGCTCGGCAGGAGCGGAGCGCGAGTCGATCGCTGCATCGGCTGCTGCCTTACGCAATTGCCGGCCCAGATAAATGTACAATCCCGTGGATGTCACCAGCAGCAACAATACCGCCACTAGATTTAGGTAAATCCCGGCCGCGAACAAACCAAAGAACAGCAGCCAGGGACTCATCAACACCACTGACTGCAACCAAGCTAACATTCCCAGTTTGCCTTCATGTCTGGCGCGATAAAATCCCCAACCCAGAATTCCCACAGCAACCAATACCAGTGCAATTGTGGCGGTATTTTCCGATGCAACGATCGGCATTCCGGTTGCTTGCGCCAATATCGGCTGTAACTGGTCGATCGCGCTGCGGTCGAGTAATAGCATTAAATTTTGGGGTATATGAAATAAAATTGCTCTTAACATATCCAACCTGTCCGAAAATAGCCCGATCACTAAGGATAACTCTTGAGGGCTACTCGGCCCACAATCGGCTGCTGCGGTTTCAACTTCTGGGCTATTGACACAATAGACTTTTGATGATAGCACATCGGCTGTGTCAAACATAAGAGGAAGAGGCGTAGGAGTGTCGATCGCCCGGAAGCCGGAAGATTTGCCAAATTGGGCAGGTGGGGCTTCAGGACGAATTTTATAGTGTTTTGGATGCCCGAATCCGCAACAACTGCGAAACAAATAAGGTTTCAGGCAGTCTGTCCGTTTGGGGGAAAACGTCTGAAACTCTTGTCATGTATAGGTTTAGTTAACGGGTACGGCAGGACTTGAACCTGCGGCTCGCTGCTTAGAAGGCAGTAGCGTCAA
>NZ_JAEQCI010000158.1:0-10364 GCF_020738565.1 Microcoleus sp. PH2017_12_PCY_D_A
TGGATGTGCGCGGGGGATCTGTGCGCGGGGGTTCAGAAACCGGGTTTCTTCCTACAATCTTAGCTACGATGCTTAAATTATCGTAGAAACCCGGTTTCTGGCACCGCAGGGTGTGGAATCCGATAATTATTCGCGCGCAAAATGGCGGGTGCACCCTGATTCGTGCGGATGGTATAGTGATTTTTGGGACGAAAGGGCGATCGAGGTTATGAATGACGGCTGAAGAACTTTTAGAAATATACGCCAAAGGCGAACGTAAATTTAAGAGTGCAGAGTTAAGTGGGGTAGACCTTAAAGGCACTGACTTGAGCGGCATAAATCTAGACAATGCAAATCTTTCAGGTGCAGATTTGAGTGGAGCAATTCTAACAGGGGCGTATCTTCAGAGTACAAACCTCACTAAGGCATCGCTGATAGGTGCTAATTTAAGTCGCGCAATTGCTGGTTCAGCGAATCTCAACTGGGCTGATTTAAGTGGTGCAGATTTGAGTAGGGCAAACTTTAATAACGCTATTCTAAATTATGCTGACTTAGAGCGGGCAACTCTCATAGGAGCTAACTTTAATAACGCTAAATTAGCTCGTACCAATTTAGACGAAGCAAATCTGAGCCGTGCAAGTTTAGATAGTGCGGATATACGTTTAGCTTCTTTGTATAAAGCGAACCTAAGTAAAGCGAATTTGAATAAGGCTGATTTGACTCAGGCATACTTGCTGGAAGCTGACTTCACGATGGCAAATTTGACTGAGACAAATTTGACTGAGGTAAAACTTCAAAAAGCTAAATTCCTGAAAGCTCATCTGCAAGGCATTGATCTTTCAAAAATGAATTTGACTAATGTGAATCTAGAAAGAGCTAATCTGCGAGAAACAAATTTAAGTAGAGCAGATTTAAGTAGAGCAAGCTTGAAAAGGGCAGACTTAACTAACGCAATAACCTACGGCTGGAATATCGACAATGCAGACTTCACTGGTGCTATAATGCCAGATGGAGAAATCTACCAATCTGAAATCTCAGAACCAGAAATCGACTACAAACCGGAAACTTCTCAACAAGAATCTCAAAAAGTGACTTCTATGACGCGCAAAATTATTCGTACTGACAAAGCACCGGCACCCGTGGGCCCTTACAATCAAGCGATCGCCGCAACGGGCACTATGCTGTTTGTAGCCGGTCAAATTGCGATCGACACTAGACTAAACGATATCGTCTACACCGACGACGTGGCAAAGCAAACCGAACAAGTGATGGCAAATCTGGAAGCGATTCTCACGGAAGCCGGCGCTACTTGGTTGGATGTGGTAAAAACTACGGTTTTTCTCAAGAATATGAATGATTTTGCCGCTGTGAATGCGGTTTATGGGAAATATTTTGATGAGAAAACTGCACCGGCGCGGGCTTGTGTGGAAGTTGCTCGTTTGCCGAAGGATGTTTTGGTAGAGATTGATTGTATTGCGGTTATTTAAACTCGGGAAGCTGAATTTTCAAATAAGATTCGGCGGTTGAAACCGCGTCTATACAAACAATGTCTGGATGGTGCGCGGACTGAAGAAATAAAGATGGAACTCGACTGTTGAAACCGATCCTGGCGCGCATCTAATTTTCAAAATCTTTTTTCTTAAAACTCTTGTGGGGCGTTGCTTTGAGCATCGCCCAAAAAATTAAACCTAAATACAAAATAGCTTATCTGTCCAAATCTTAGCACCAATATCCTAAGAATCGAAGGGTAAAGTGCGCGACTGTCTTAACTCCCACAGCCGATCGCACAAAGTCGATCTGTCGCTGTCGCGCACTCTACACCCAAATCAACCGGAAACAACCGGATTGATTCTCAAGCAAGCAATTAGCAATTACCGTGCAAGCAATTACCAATTACCAACCCTAAACTATTTATTCAACGCTTCGCGGGCGGCTACCGCTTCATCGGGATGAATGTTCAAACGGGTCAAATTAATTCGACCTTTATTGTCAATTTCTCGCACTTTGACAATCACTTCATCGTTCACAGCTAACTCGTCTTCCACTTTCCCGACGCGGTAGTCGGCTAACTGAGAAATGTGAATCATTCCTTCTTTTCCGGGCAGAATTTCGACAAAAGCGCCGATCGGAATAATTCGAGTTACGCGGCCGACATACACGTCTCCAGCATTCAACTTGCGCGTCATGCCTAGGACAATATTGTACGCCCGCTGAGCTTTTTCGCTGTCGTTGCCGGCAATTGTCACGGTTCCGTCATCTTCGATGTCAATCTTGACACCGGTTTCTTCGGTGATGGCTTTGATGGTTTTGCCACCGGGCCCAATGACCAAACCGATAAATTCCGGATCGATTTTCAGTGTTAGCAAGCGCGGCGCAAACGGCGACATTTCCTTGCGGGGAGTGTCGATGGTTGCTAGCATTCTTTCTAAAATGTGCAGTCTCGCGGGTTTGGCTTGACGGATGGCATTTGCAATGACATCTAAGGGCAAACCTTTGATTTTCATGTCCATTTGCAAAGCAGTAATTCCGGTGTCGGTACCGGCTACTTTGAAGTCCATGTCGCCTAAAAAGTCTTCAATTGCCTGAATGTCAGTCAAAATTCGGACTTCATCGCCTTCTTTAATTAAGCCCATTGCCGCGCCGCTGACGGGTTGGGAAAGGGGAACGCCTGCATCCATTAATGCTAGCGTTGAGGCGCAAACTGAACCCATGGAGGTTGAACCGTCGGAAGAAAGGATTTCTGAGACTACGCGAATCACGTAGGGGAAATCTTCTTTTGATGGCAAAACTGGGACTAGAGCCCGTTCTGCAAGGGCTCCGTGACCGATTTCTCGGCGTCCGGGCGATCGCATCGGCTTAGTTTCTCCCACGGAAAATGGGGGGAAATTGTAGTGGTGCAGGTAGCGTTTGTCTTGCTGCGGGTGCAAGTCATCGGCTAAATCTTGGGCGTCGCCTGGAGTTCCCAAAGTAGCTGCTGACAAGACTTGGGTTAAGCCGCGATTGAACAGCGCACAGCCGTGTACTCTTGAAGGCAAGACGCCTACTCGACAAGAAACGGGTCGCACCTCGTCTAGCTTGCGGCCGTCTACGCGGACGCCATCTTCGATGATTTGCTTCCGCATCATTTTCTTGGTAACGTCTTTGAAAACGTTGCCGATCGCCTTGCTGTTGGCGGTAGCCGCTACTTTTATCGGATCGTCTTCGGCAAGTTCGGCGATCGCAGATTCGACTTCATTGGCTTTAACTTCGTCCAAAGCTGCATTCCGTACAGTTTTGTCTTTTTCAAATCTTGACAAAATGATGCGGATGGGTTCTTGGGCGCGATCGCGAATAAAGTTTTCCAGGGCCATATCTGGCGATGGCCGTTCCTCTACCACCAAGTCAATGCCCAATTCCGCCATAATTTCGCGCTGGGCTTGAATCAAGTCGCAGGTTGCTTCGTAGCCGAAGTCGATCGCCTCGATGATATCCTGTTCCGGCAACTGGTTGGCGCTGGCTTCCACCATGATTACTCCGTCTGGAGAACCGGCTACCACGAGATCCAACTCACCTTCTTTGATTTCGCTGTAGGTGGGGTTGATGATGAAATCGTCCCCTACCAAGCCGACTCGCACCGCCGCCATCGGCCCGTAAAACGGCATTTTCGCCAGCAGAATCGCTACGGAAGCGCCCGTTACCGCCAAAACGTCCGGCGGTACTTGTTCGTCCATCGAAACCGTTGTGGCTACAACTTGGATGTCATCTCGCAACCAGCTTGGAAATAGCGGGCGCAGCGGTCGATCGATCAAACGCCCAGTCAAAGTCACTTTTTCTGGGGGACGCCCTTCCCGGCGCAAAAATCCACCGGGAATTTTACCGCCAGCGTAGAGTCTCTCTTCGTAATCCACCAACAAAGGCAGGAAATCAATTCCCTCTCTCCCCTGCGATCGAGTCGCCGTCACTAAAACCGCCGTGTCACCCGACTGAATCAAAACTGCACCGCCTGCTTGAGGCGCCAGTAAACCAATCTTCAGTCTAATATCCCTTCCATCAAAGGATATCGACTTGTCTATCTCTACCATGTAGCACTGCTTCCTTATCTACCACATTCTTTCTCTGTCGGGATCGTAACATTACCACAGGATGTTTGAGAGTCGAAGGCCAAAAGACATAGATAATTAGCGGGCGATCGACTGTCAGCGCCTCGATTGTACGCATTTATACTCTTAGATTATTTTTAGGCTTGTGGGCGATCGCCCAATACCCGAAATAGATGGTAGGATCTTCCTTCGGGAATTGGAAATTGGGCCTTAGGCATTGAGCCTTGGGCATTGACATTTTGCACCATTGTTAGCAACAGGCAAGATGCCTGTTCCAGAAAGAGTAAATTTTCTTGTGGAACAGGCATCTTGCCTGTTCGCAAAAGACTGATTGAAATGCTGCAATATATCAGTAGAAAGTAAGTAACAAAGAACTAATAAAAAATGATTAATAACCTTGAATTAAGGATTCAATAAAATGGCAATATTACACGGCAGTTGGTTATTAGAAAAAACAAAAGCTGGTTTGTTTATTTGGGGGGAAGTTTGGCGTAAAATCGAGGCGATCGATACCGCTGAATCCATAAATATTCGGCATCCATTGGCAATGACTGAATCTGAACTCAAGACTTTTATAACTTCCTTGCAGCAGTCGGGGAAACTCAACTGGCAATTACCCGAAACCGCAGATATTCAGGAGAAAAGCAAGAAGACTAGACGATCCTCTTCGAGGGCTTTGCTAACGCCCAAAACGACCGTAGCAGCCCTTCCCACTGGGGATTTATCGATTCAGAGGCAAGTTCGGGCGATCGCGCTTCCCACCCAAATCTCCGCAGACAACGCAACTGTGATGCCGCAGCACTCAGCAGCAGCACTTGAAGAATCAACTAAAACCGAGGAAATTTATCTTTATCCTTGGCAAGTCGAAGGTTATTTACTCAACCCTCAAGCAGCTTTTGTTTTCTTGCAATCACTGCCGCTCAATAGCACAGAATTATACTCTTTTGTAGGTTCAGATTTGCATTTTTGGTCTCATATTGCTAGGTGGAGTTTGGATTTGTTGGCGAGGTGCAAATTTTTGCCAGCTTTGGAGACACAATCCGATGGTTCTGCTATTGCTAAGTGGCAACCTTTATTAGATAGTTCTACTGATATTCTCCGTCTCGCTACTTTTTCTAGGCAAATGCCGACGGCTTGTCGAATATATCAGAAGAAGGAAGAAGGTTCGGCAGCGGATTTTGTAACGGATGTAACGGATGTAATAAGAGAAGGTTTGCCAGGGAGTAAGGTACGAGATATTGCGGTGGATTTGCCGGTGGGGGCTCAGGATTTGGTATTGGGGTTTTTGAGCAGTGTGGTAGATTGTGAAGTGCGATCTGCTGCTGGCTCAACTTTAGATATCAAAACTGTTTCTCCAACCCGCGAATGGCTGCAAGCTTTGCAACAGGAATCGGGGATTGTGCAAGCAGAAACAGCAGCTTTAGAAAAGTTGGGAAACAAGCTGACTGCTTGGGCTGCACCGCTGCAAAATCAACTATCTCAACAAAATCAATTTTACACTTGCTTTCAACTAATCCCGCCTTCCCCCGGTAAAGTTAACTGGAGTCTTAATTATTGTTTGCAAGCAGTAGATGAAACCGATTTTTTGGTAGATGCAACAACTGTTTGGAACAACTCTGTCGAACGTTTGAATTATGCGGGGCGGACAATAGAGTTACCTCAAGAAACTTTGCTCAGCGGTTTGGGTTTAGCCTCGAAACTTTATCCGTTAATTGAACCGAGTTTGCAAGCCCAGCGGCCGCAATCTTGTCAACTAAATCCGCTCCAAGCTTACGAGTTTATTAAGTCTGTGGCTTGGCGGTTTGCTGATAGCGGGTTGGGTGTGGTTTTGCCACCGAGTTTGACAAAGGCTGATGGTTGGGCGAGTCGTTTGGGTTTGAGCATTAAGGCGGAAACTCCGAAGGCGAATCCGGCGAAAGGCGGGCTGGGTTTGCAAAGTCTGCTAAGTTTTAAGTGGGAATTGACGATCGGCGGACAGCGCATTTCTAAGGCAGAGTTTGACAGACTGGTAGCGCTGAATTCGCCTTTGGTTGAAATTAACGGCGAGTGGGTGGAGTTGCGCGCAACTGATGTCAGGGCGGCTCAAACTTTTTTTGCCAGTCGCAAAGAGCAAATGACTCTTTCTTTGGAAGATGCTTTGCGTTTGGCTTCTGGCGATTCTCAGACGATTGAAAAGTTGCCTGTGGTGAATTTTGAAGCAACTGGTCAACTTCAGGAATTGTTGAATACTTTAAGCGACAATCAGGCCGTAAGTGCGATCGCAACTCCAGCCACTTTCCGAGGACAATTGCGGCCTTATCAAGCGCTAGGGGCAGGCTGGTTAGCATTTTTAGAACGCTGGGGTTTAGGTGCTTGTCTCGCGGACGATATGGGCTGTGGAAAATGCGCTTTACCGCAGAGCTTGCTTTTTGTCAATGGTTTTTTACAAGAAGCTGAAAAAATCTGGGAAGCTTATTCTAACACAATAGAATTCGACGGTGAGGGCTTTTGGTCGGAACCTACCGAGCAATTAATTGTAAATTCCATCCATCGAGAAACTGGCAAGATTGTACAAGCAAATGTTCGACGACTTTATCGCCAGCAAGTCCAAGAAAAGTTGCGAACAATCAAACTGCAAGACGGTAGCAGCATCACTATTACCCGCCGTCACAAATTGTTAGGACGCGATGGCTGGACAAATGAGTTCAAAGTTGGAGATTATGTTTGTGTACCTGCAAAATTGTATTGGGAAGGAAAACCCGAAGATCCAGATTTAGTTAAGTTTATGGCTTGGCAGATTGCGGAGGGACATGAGCTGAAAAACGCAGCAAGGCTCACAATAACACAAAAAGATGCGACTGTTCTGGAAGATTTACGTGTTGCACTCCACCGAATCAGTAAAAAGTATGGGATAAAAATCAATAATCCTGCTATTCATAATCGCGATTATTCTAGAGCAGCAGATTTGATGGTATCCAGTCGAGAATACCAAAGCTTTCTACAATCCAAGGGCTATCAGTGGGGGAAACTGTCAGCCGAGAAAAGTTTCCCAAAATTCATCATGCAAGCAGATATTGATAGCATACGGATTTTTCTAAAAAATTACTTTGATGCTGAAGGTTCTGTCATTTCTAAAATGCGAACAGTCGAAATTAGTACCGCTTCACCTGTAATCATCCAACAACTTTCTACACTGCTGCGCCGTTTTGGAATTTGGCTGCGAATCAGCGCTAAACAGAAACGCGCTACTAATGGTAGCGGAATTTTTCGCACTTATTATATCGGCACTTTCGGCGGTAACTCAGCGCGGATATTTTTGCAAAAAATCGGCTTTGGCTATCCAGAGAAACAGCAAAAATTAGAGAAGATTTGCGAAGTTACTGCGAATACAAATGTCGAAGGAATTCCAGTTTCGGATCTGGTTGCTGATGCAGTAGAGATGACAAAACTGCCGCTGCGACATTTCGGGATGCACAATCCTGTTTATATTAACGGTTCCCAACAGTTTTCCCGCATCAGTCTCAAAAAGGTGATAGCAGGTATGGAAAATGTGCTGGCTGGTTCCGCAGAACAGGAGTACCGCCAGCTAAAGCCTTCTAAATGGACGAATCAGACGTTAGATGCCTATGCAAATCTCAATGTACCGCAGCTTGATACTGTCCGAGAAAATTTGCAACTTATACTCGATCGCGAAGTATTTTATTGTCGGATAGAGGAAATTGATGATTTTGATTACAGTGGCTGGGTTTATGACTTCGAGGTGAGCGAACATCACAATTTTGTTGCCAACAATATCTTGTGCCACAATACTATTCAACTTATTGCTTTTCTCCTGCATTTGCAAGAACAAGATGCCCTAAAAGCGCCGACATTACTGGTTTGTCCGACATCAGTGTTGGGGAATTGGGAACGCGAAGTCAAGAAGTTTGGCCCGACGTTAAAAGTGTTACTGCATTATGGAGATCAACGCGCTAAAGGCAAAGCCTTTGCGGCTGCAATTAAGGGCAAGGATTTAATAGTTACCAGTTATTCCCTGGTGTTTCGCGATGCAAAGGAAATTCAAAGCACTAAATGGCAGGGATTGGTTTTAGATGAAGCGCAAAATATTAAGAATTCCGAGGCTAAACAATCGCAAGCGGTGCGGCAAATTGAGGCATCTTTTAGAATTGCGCTGACGGGAACTCCGGTGGAAAATAGACTGCAAGAATTGTGGTCAATTTTGGAATTTCTGAATCCCGGCTATTTGGGCCCGCGCAATTTCTTTCAGCGCCGATTTGCAATTCCGATCGAGAAATATGGCGATCGCGAATCATTGCATACTTTGCGATCGCTCGTGCGGCCTTTCATCCTCCGCCGCCTGAAAACTGACAAGGAAATCATCCAAGATTTGCCGGAAAAACAGGAGATGACTGTATTTTGCGGGCTGGCGTCAGAACAGGCGGAATTATATCAAAAAGTAGTCGAAGAGTCAATTGCTAATTTAGAATCAGCCGAAGGCATTCAGCGCCGGGGCATGATTCTGGCTTTGCTGGTCAAACTCAAGCAACTGTGCAACCATCCGGCGCTTGTGAAAGCAGAAGCTAAGCCCAAAGAATTGAGCATTAACAGCCAAGAATCGGGAAAATTGCAGCGGTTGGTGGAAATGTTGGAAGAGGTTGTCGCCCAGGGCGATCGGGCTTTGATTTTTACTCAATTTGCGGAATGGGGGAAACTCCTGAAACCTCATCTAGAAAAGCATTTAGGGCGAGAAGTTTTGTTTTTGTACGGCGGCATTAAGCAGCAGCAGCGAGAAGAAATGATCGATCGCTTCCAACACGATCCGCAAGGCCCACCGATTATGATATTATCGTTGAAAGCGGGCGGTACTGGCTTAAATTTAACCAGAGCTACTCACGTTTTTCACTATGACAGGTGGTGGAATCCCGCAGTAGAAAATCAGGCAACTGACCGGGTATTTCGGATCGGTCAAACGAGAAATGTGCAAGTTCACAAGTTTGTCTGTACTGGCACATTAGAGGAGAAAATTCACGATATGATCGAAAGCAAAAAAGCTCTCGCCGAACAAGTAGTCAGTGCGGGCGAAAACTGGCTGACTGAACTCGATACAGACCAACTTCGCAATTTACTAATTCTCGATCGCAATGCTATTATAGAAACAGAAGAAGAATAATTTCCGTGGGTTCGTAGTGAGGACTTCAGTCCTTCTTTTTGCGGACTAAAGTCCTCACTACAAACCTTCTTATTTTTTTTGCGGACTAAAGTCCTCACTACGAACCAGGTTTTATTAATGTATTTAACGATCAAATGTATTTAACGATCGTGATTTATTCCATCCGTTAAATCCGTTACGCAATCCGTTGCCGAACTTCTTCCTATGATTGACAGAGAATGGTGGACACAACAGTGGTTTGATTTAATCAATACCTACCGCTTCAAAAAGCGTTTAGAACGCGGCTGGAAATACGCGCGGGAAGGTAAAGTTCTCAGCATTAAATTTCCCAACCAAGAAGTAATCGCCCTAGTTCAAGGAACCGATCCCAAACCCTATCAAGTTTCTTTGCAACTCGATACATTAACTGATGAAGATTGGGATTACGTGATTGAAAATATGTCGCAAAGAGCGGTTTTTTCAGCTAAACTCTTAGCTGGAGAAATGCCGCACAATATTGAAGATGTATTTGCAGCGGCGGGAAAAACCCTATTTCCGTTAAGTTTGTCAGATATTCGATCGCGCTGCACCTGTCCCGACCCAAAAAATCCTTGCAAGCACATCAGTGCAGTATACTACTTGTTGGGCGATCGCTTCGGCGAAGACCCCTTCGTACTGTTTCAACTGCGCGGGAGAACCAAAGAGCAAATTTTGACCGCCCTCCGCCAAAGACGGGGTACCCAAGCAGAGGAAAATTCCCAGCTAAACACCGATGACAATTCCCCCGCCGCGAATGCTAAAGTGCCAAAGGTCGATCGTTTTTGGGAATACAACCAGCAGTTAGAATCATCTTTAGTCGTGATTGTACCGCCGCCCAGCAGCGAAACAGTATTAGATATTTTAGGCCCCATTCCCCTCGCAACCGACGCCAAAGAAACAACTACCAAATCCTCCCCCGCATCTGACGCCATCAAGCAGCATTTTAGCAAAATCTACCAAACAGTTAGCCAGCAAGCCGTTTTAGCTGCACTGAAACGAAGCGAAGGAGACTAACAGATTATTCTTTCTTTCTCTTAATTATGCAAAGTCTAAGAAACCCGGTTTCTCATAAAATCTCTGCTGGGCGGCAAAACATTTCGAGAGAAACCGGGTTTCTGGGGATAATGCAAAGTCTAAGA
>NZ_JAEQCI010000158.1:10378-14216 GCF_020738565.1 Microcoleus sp. PH2017_12_PCY_D_A
GAGAAACCGGGTTTCTGGGGATAATGCAAAGTCTAAGAAACCCGGTTTCTCATAAAATCTCTGCTGGGCGGCAAAACATTTCGAGAGAAACCGGGTTTCGGCGAATTATCCATCACGTTAAGAAACCCGACTTCTAATACCAAATTCAAAAAAATAATAGAACTAATTGCGTTTAACAGAAGGGGGATTGGTGAAACGCAACCAAGTTGCTAAAGTAGCTACCGCGAAAACTGAAGCCAAGCCGAACGTCAAGAAAGTTTCAAAGGCTGACATAATACTGTTCCTCTTTATTTGAGCGATCGAGTAAATCTTTTCCTTTCTCTTTATATCAATCTCAATCTATTTTTTCAACAACCCGGACATAAAGTATTTACTACTTTAAATCTTGAAATATTTATTTACATAACTTTACACTATTCCCAGATTACTCATAATCTCCAGCAATTCCTGAGGGCGTTTAATCAAAAAATCGGGATTGTGTGCAGCCAAAGCTTCCTGAGAATTAAAACCCCAACTTACCGCAATTACCTTGATTCCAGTTTTTCTAGCAGCATCTATATCTCGAATTTCATCTCCTACATAAACGACTTCTTCAGGATTTATATGCTCTCTTCTCAGCCATCTATTAATAACTTTGTGTTTGCCAAAAGTTGAACCAGAGTAAATAAAGGTGAAAGCGTCTTGCAAGCCATTTATTTCCAGCGATTCCAACACATTTTCTCGGGAATTAGATGTAATAATGCCCAGTTGAAACCCCAGATTTTTTAATTCCCACAAAAGTTCTTTAATTCCAGGAAATAATTTAATATTGCAAATTTCACTGCGTAACTCTGCTTTCAATTTTCTAATCAGCAGCGGGAATTTGAAGATAGAAATGCCAGAATACCTGAGGATTTGCCAAGAAGTTAAGTTACTCAATTGAGCCAGTTCCTCTTTTGTCGCTGACTTAAAGCCGAATTCTGCTGATAAACGGTTGGTGATGCTCAGAAGAATGTCGATTGTATCTGCTAAGGTACCGTCAAAATCAAAAATAATTACTTTGGTCATTGGGGAAGATTAAATCACGAAGGGGAAATCTCTTCTATATTACTCATTACCTCTTGATTGTAAACGCAAAAAAGATAGCAACGGCGGGAATCGCACCCGCATCTCCCGGTATACTCCAGGGAATTCTATCACTTAAACTACGTTGCTGGTGGCAGCGAACCGAATCAAACGGTTGTCTCTCGCCTTGACGAGGCGATCGCTCTACCACTGAGCTACACTGCCGCATTCCATTATACATTATTTTATTTGACTTCTTTCAGTCAAGTAGGGTGCGTCAGTTAGGATAATTGTTGTTTCCTACCAACTATTTCAAAACTGACGCACCAATCTTTCCCGGTGCGTCAGCAATATATGTTTCATGTCTCTCAAATTTTTGCTAACTGACGCACCCTACAGATAAATCATAAATGATAAATCACATTTTCTTCCTTCTTCCTTCTTCCTTCTTCCTTCTTCCTTCTTCCTTCTTCCTTCTTCCTTCTTCCTTCTTCCTTCTACTTATCACCACTGCGAATCAGCATAATCTTTAAATAACTTGCCATAAACATAGCGTCTCTCATTTACGCCCGCATAAATCGGATCGCAAATGCGCGCCGCCGCATCTACCGCATCAAAAGGAGGTTGAACGCCACGTGCTTGCATCGTTAAAACTTGGGGATGAGGGTGTAGAAAACTCACCCATCCCGGATCGACTGCATTCATAAAAATTTTGTGTTTTGCGTACTCTTTGGCGCAGGTGCGAGTCATCATGTTCAGCGAGGCTTTTGCCATGTTAGTATGGGGGTGACGCCAAGATTTATCACCGCCAAACTGCCCTTCTTTTGAGGAAATATTGACAATATACTTGCAGCTTTCTGGAAAATTATTCATGAGCCTTTTAAGCCGGCTGTTGATCGCAAAAGGAGCGATCGCATTAATCACATGAACTTCTAATAACTCCAAAATGCTCACTTCGTCGTCCTTCATCAGCCAACTGTTGAAAGGGCGCAAATCTATTTGCTGTCCGTCGCTATCGTACATCCCCAGCGGAAACCAACGAGAGTTATCTTGCTCTGATATCAAGTTCTCTCCATCCAAAGTGACAGCTAAAGGGCTGAGAGTTTTACTGTCTGAATCTTCCGGTGCGATCGACTTTTTTGACCTATCCCCAGCAAGATTATGAGTCAAAAAGTGCGATCGGGCTACCAGCCCCTTAATTTCCGCAGGCAAAACCTCGAAAGGCAGAGCTTCCAAATCCCTCAAATGCTGGTAAAATGCCGGAGGGCGGCGAACGGTTTGAGCAGCATTGTTGACGATAATATCGAGTCGGGGATAGCAACAAGTGAGGTGTTCTGCAAAGCGCTCAACCTTCGCAACATACCGCAAATCTAACTCGTAAACGTGCAGGCGATCGCCCCAATCGCCAAAATCAGTTTCAGCAGCATACCTTTTAGCAGCATCGCGAGCAAAACGAGTAGTAACAATTACCGAAGCACCAGCCCTCAGCAACCTCAGAGTTACAGCATACCCAATTTTTACCCTCGCTCCCGTCACCAAAGCAAATAGCCCGTGCAAATTAGCCGTTTCGTTGCGTTTTGCATAATTAAATTCGCCGCAACCCCAACACAAACCGCGATAAAAAGAATGCGGCTCTTGAAAACTATTCTTGCATACAAAACAGCGTGGCAGTTTATCCATATTCAATCCATAATTGAAATCAAACAAGACTAACTATCATGTCCAGGCACATCGCGAAAGATTAGCATCAGTAAAATTTGCCCCATCAATATTAGCTTTTTTCAAAATAGCGCCGCTGAGATTAGCCCTGCTGAAATTAGTCCCGCTGAGATTTGCTTTTAGGAAACTTGCTCTTTTCACAACAGCACCGCTCAGATTAGCACCAGCCAAAGTAGCTTTATTAAAATCCGCATCGCACAGGTTAGCCCCAGTAAAATCGGCTTGAAAAAAATCAGCATTTCTCAAATCTGCTCTTTCCAAATTAGCACCGCGCAAATTAGCTCTCATAAAACAAGCCCCTGCAAATTTACTCCACCGCAAATTAGCTCCGACAAAAACAAATCCTTTAAAATTCCAGCCATTCAAGTTAGAGCGAATTAATTTAATCCCCGCCAGATTTGCTCCTGTCAAATTTGCCCCGCCAAGCTCAGCCAAACTCAAATCCGCCTCGCTCAAGTCAGCACCAGTCAAATCAGCGCCGCTCAAATCAGCCCCACCAAGTTTAGCTCCTTTGATGATGCTTTGAGATAAATTAGCTTCCCGAAAATTCACTAAACGGAGGTTTGCTTGACCCAGATTAGCTCCCTGCAAATCAGCCCCGCTGAGATTCGAGCGACTCAGGTTAGCTCCCCTCAACTCGGCATTTCTCAGATTAGCTACTTCCAAGTTACTCTTAAAAATTTTGGCTGTTTGTAAATTACCACCTTCAAAACTTGCTCCTGCTAAATTAGACTCTCTAAAGTTGGCACCGCTCAAATTATATCCGCTCAAATTAGCCCAACTTAAATCTACAAAGCCGCCCAACAACAGTAGATTTTGCACCCTCCATTTATTCCAGATTGCTGCACCTTTTTCAATCAAGCTAATTTGTTCTTCCCGCCCATACATCGCCGCAGCGGTAGCTCGCACCCGCTCGTCAGTATCGTCAAAAACTGTAATTGCTGCTTCTAAACCGGCTGCTCCGTAGTTGAGAGCCTCTGAAAGTGCTGCTAACCTTGCTTCAGCTAGGGGGCTGGCTAAGCGCTGTTTGATTCCTGCTATACCGCCCAAGACAGCAGCATTAATTGGAGGTGGA
>NZ_JAEQCI010000159.1:0-11400 GCF_020738565.1 Microcoleus sp. PH2017_12_PCY_D_A
CCGCAGCGGCACAAAAGACGGTTGGATCGAACTATTGGGTACGCGGCGCGACTTTCGGAAAATGGGATTAGGAAAAGCCATGCTGTTAGCTGGTTTGCACACCTTAAAAGCAGCGGGTGCAAATACAGCCAAACTCAGCGTCGATGCAGACAGTTTGACAGGCGCGACAAAGCTTTACAAATCAGTGGGTTTCCGCCCGATGGAAACTTGGCTGTCGTGGGCAAAAGCCGTGTAATATCAAATATGGGTTTCAGAAAAATCCGCATTTTTTTATTAATCCTAAGACTGACGGATACTACAGCTTCAGTTAACTGGAAAAATCGATCGGGCCCAAATACCGCCAGGGGTTTAAACCCCTGGCTAATAGCGAAAGTCCTCTAAAAGAGGACTAATGAATTCTTCAGTTCTCTTTCAGAGGACTTCAGCTTTGAGGCGGGGGTTTAAACCCCTGCTTTCCCTGCGGGTATAACGTATAAACCTGGAATAGGCTGCATAAATTATCCCGGATTTTGCATCTCTACAAACTTCTGAAATAGCGGAACTTGAAAACGATAACCTCCTCCAGTCACCTCCAGCACTTCTTTTTCCACAAGTCTCTGCCACAAGCGACTTTCTGCTACCGACAAATCAGGTTCTTCGATTAATTTATGCAAAAACTCTCGTTCTGAATCCGTTAATTCTTGATAGCGTTCTCGAAATGCAGCGCCTCCTTGTTCCAAACTTTTGACAATCGCAGCTTGCACGTCCCCTACTGCTAATTTCGTTTGTTTTTCCCGATTTAAACTGGTATTTTCTCGGTTAATTGCATTCAGGCGATCGACAAGTACGCGACAGATCAATTGTACGTAATAAGGCTGACACCGCGTTAAGTAAATAATTTCATCAATCGCGGCTTCTGTATAAATGTCGGGAAAATTATCAATAGGATGCTGAATTAAATCCCGCGCCTCTGATTCCTGCAAATACGTCATCCGTAAAGATTGTGTATTAATCAAATAATCGTTCCAATAAGGATTTAGTTCGTCCAAAGTATGGGAACCGCTGAATAGCAATATCCAATTAGCGCCGTGCTGGACAATGTAGCGCAAAAAGTTTAAGGGCGATCGACTTCCGGTATCCCTGACTACTTCTTCTAACCGCTCGAATTCGTCGAAACACAACAAAAATCGCTTTCCGGGCGCATTTTTTTCTATTTGCTCGAACCATTTTTGGAGAGTCAGAAACGGTTCTGTTTTTAGCGATTCTTTGTCAATGGCGGGTAAGTGCAAATTGCGGTTGCGCCGCGCCGCTTCCACGATTGTATTTGCAATAAACTCGGCTAAACCGCTTAAGGTTGTTGTCATTGCTGCACCCTGAAAGTCGATCGACAGCGGCACTAATTCCGAGCCTACTTTCTGAGGTAAAAACTTGAGGGTGGAGGTTTTGCCGGTGCGACGGCCTCCATACAGCAACAAAACTGGCGGTTGAGAAGAACAAGCCAAAGATTCGATTTCTCGAAATACATCCAAACGCCCTTTGAACCTACTGCTAGAATTTTCTGGATTGAGGGCTGGCCCGGCGACATAAACTTGCGGGATTTCTGCGGAATTTACAGCCGCTTCCTCTAGAGTTTGTCGGGATGTTTCCAAGATATTTATCCACCGCTGCACGGCGCTGCCAAAGCTGGTTGCTAAAGCTGCATTTTTGCTTAAAACCAGACTTTTTCCCAAACTATTGAGTTTAGTTAAAGGTGTTGCCAGCATTTCATATTGAAGGTAGGCAGAACTAGCATTTTCGGCAGCGCGGACATCTTGGCTAATTGCCAAAAATTCAGGTAGTGCGGAACCGAGTTCGGCGGGCGGTGGTGAGGGTATCCAGGCAAGTTGTTCGGTAATGGCAACGATATCTTGAGAATTATGACAGCAGTTGAGGCGATCGATGGCAATTTCCACCATTGCGTTTAATACTACTTTTTGTTGGTTACTTGATTTGATTAGATAATAGATAGTTTTTAGGGCGGCTATTGGGTTATGGCGATAAGCTTTAACGATAAAGGAGTCCATCAAAGGTATTGGTAAGTGAATGATTTGATCGAAGTGGGGTGGCAGACGCAGCAGCCATTTTGCCTCATCTCCCTCTGGCACAAATCGCCATAGAAAAAACATCCACAGTAATTCTGGAATCCAGAAATAAAATCGCAAAGTGCCGAGGATATAGGCTACACCCAACGCCACACAAGACGCCACACTGGGATTTCTACCGAACGCCATCAACATCACGTTCAACATCATTACATTTAACGCGATCATTAACCCCGAAAAGAACCTCATCAACTCCCAAAACAACGCCTCACGCGACATCGCACCCCTCTTCACACCCCTCTCCACATCGAACGCCATACTGAACCCCACACCCAACGCCACACCCAATGTCACATCAGATGGCACACCAAACCCCACGCCGAACGCGACACCCAACGCCACATGAAACGCCACAGCTAACATCCCACTCGATGACAGCATACCGAACCCCACACCGTAAATCACACCAAAAGCCACAGAAAACAGACCCGTTGCTTCAGGCACGAATAGGAGATCGCTATTTATCAAGATCGGACTAAAAACCAGCAAAGTAAAAATTAGTGTCAACCAGATTTCCCGACTACTCTTCTTGCCCCATCCTGCCCTGTTTCCTAGGAACCAGCCCATCAAGAAAAGACTGCTTCTCAACCAATTAAATGGCTCGACTACCAGTGAATAGATGATGCCAACTAGCACGGCAGCTACTACCGGCACTGCTACTGTCAAAAACCAGACTTGTCCCGCATACCGCCGCAACTTAGGATTAACCCTAAATTCCGCCTGCATCGTAAAAGGATTAGTATCAGATTTCAAATCCGGATGAATTTCCGACAGCCACTCCGCCAAACTAAAAGGTTTAAAGTAACTCCAGTAGAGCAGGCGAACGCATTCAGCTAGATAATTCCAATTCATACTTATCCTAACCCTCACACCACTTACCTAGCAGACCACCCAAACTGTTACACAACAGCTTTTTGAAAAAATCAGAAACAATATCCCCAGAAATTATACCTCGGCAAAACATAATCAGAACAATTATCACAATCAGACCAATTAGCCAAGTAAATATTTCATCGAATTTCAGCCCGAAATTTTTAGTTAAATTCCCGGCCCAAAGAGGCACATCCCAGACTAGCCAGCGCACCGAATGCCACAACTTCTGAGGGCGCTTCGGTCGAGCTTGCAATTGTAAAACAGCCCTAACTTGGTCTTGAAACTTTTGCTTTGCCCACTTCACATCTTTACGATTTTGTTGCGCTTCCCAGAGGTATTTTGCTGCTAATTGCAAACGCACGGGATGGCGTTCTCCCCAATGCAAAGCGAGTTGCTGATTTTTTTCAGTTAAAGCAGGTCCACCGCTTCTAGGTAACGTGACCAATGCTTCGGCTTCTGCTTCCGAAAACTCTTGCAATAAGCATTCTGAACCGACGTTAAAAAAAGAAGAGGTTAGTTTGTATTGCTGGCGGTAGAAATCTATAGGTTCGATCGACACTAATACCAACATCATAGCGCTATTGTTGATTAAGGAGTGAAGATTGTCATAAAATCCTTCCTCAAATTGTTCGCGATAACTATCCTGAAATAGCGCTTCAAATTTATCTATACACAATACGGGTAATATGTTCTGTTGCTCGCAAAGTCTAATAGCTTTAGCAAAGGTACTGCGCTCCCAATTAGCAGCGGAAAAAGCTGTAACTAAACTCGGCTTAGCTTGAATAACACGCACTTTGCTCAATTCAAGAGCAACTGCTTGATAGAAACTATTTTCTGTTTGGCATTCACCATCTTGAAATGATAAATAAATAACAGCATAACGGCGGTCAGCGTGTCTGGAAAGATCGCGATTTTTTTGATAAAAACGCCACAGCAGGGATGACTTGCCAATTTTATGTTTCCCCACAATATTAACGCTGGTTGGCTGCGGGCCTGTCATCTGAGATTCAATAAATCTTAGTTCTTCTTCGCGCCCGACAAAGGCATCGGGGTTTTTCAGCATAGAGGGCGCAACAAACGGGCAATGAGATGGCGATCGAGAAGCCATAGAGTTATTTGACTAGAGGAGTAGCGAACTCGTATATTTATGATACATTATAAGTTAGCTTGATTCCGCAGACTGCAAGTTTATGAAATACACCTCAGAAACCCGGTTTCTCTGTCGCTCACCAGATACCCCTAGGGCGTGTTTTTAAACCCTCAGATCCCCCCTAACCCCCCTTAAAAAGGGGGGGACAAGAGCGTTCAAAGTCCCCCTTTTTAAGGGGGATGAGAGGGGGATCTAGCCTCGGGAAGAGCGTTCAAAGTCCCCCTTTTTAAGGGGGATGAGAGGGGGATCTAGCCTCGGGAAGAGCGTTCAAAGTCCCTCTTCTTAAGGGGGATTTAGGGTATCTAGCCTCGGCTGCAAACGAGAGATACAAAGGTCGTCAAAACAATCAACAATCTCTTTGAATTCTCGAAGTTTAATTGTAATTATTTGCAACCCCTTTCACGCTAACTCCAATCCAATATCAAATCTTCCCGCGCAGCCATTTTCAGCCATAGAAATCTGAAGCATGAGTTGCTGGCCGCCCCCTTGAAAAATGCCGTCTCGGTTGTTTTTTTGGGTGCGTTGTCCTTTTGCAGCATAGGATTTTTGGGCGTGAACTCGATCGGTCAGCGCATCATCAAAATAAAGTTGCGAGGTAAACTCATAGCTTTTTTGAGATGGAGAATTGGTGCGGATTTTGAAGTGGATGTGAACGGTTCTGCCGGGATACAACCGGGATATACTGTCAAAAACTCCGCTATTCCATTGGCGTTTGTTGTTTGATAGCCGCGCAAAAACTTTTTACCAACTGTATTAAAATTGCGATCGCTCGCATCTGAATAGACTCCCGCTGCATCGCAGTGCCAAACATCCACGATCGCATTCTTTAATGGAGTACAAGATCGATCGCGAATCTGAGAAACTTGAAATACCAATCGCAACGGCACGCCCTGTTTGATTGTACCGTCGGCAGGATCGGAACGGATGTCCGATCGATTTAACTTTTCATCGACAAAATACGGCCCTTCTGTTTGTTGGGGCCTGACAGTACAGGCGGGTGTTGGCGAAGCAGCAGAGGCGATCGAAGCGGACTGTTTGCGCCAGCAGCCAAATAGCGTCATAGCAAAGGTTCCACTCACAAAACCCAGCACTTCCCGACGAGTTAGGTTTAATATCATGTTCGGTCAATTACTATAACAAAAATGGTTTGTAGTGCGGACTTTAGTCCGCTGCATTCTGCGGACTAAAGTCCACACTACGAACTCATTTTATCGCGGTCAATCGATCGGACGCGATATCAAACAACAGAAATTATTTTTGGCACGGGTTTTTTCAGGGGTTTTTTCTTGCGATCGCCCACCTACTATTTTAGCCATTGGGGGTTTTCGGTGGGGTGGGGGCGGGTTTATTTAACCTGTCTGCTGCGTTTAAAGCTGTTGGTGAACCCGCCCCTACAGGCTATTGCGTGGGGTGCAATATCTCAGATCGCCCTGTTTTGTCACTTCCACATAAATATGTTCCAAGCGCACGGGATAGCGGGCTATCGAATCCAAAGAAATGCCCTCGAAACAATCTATAATCTCTTTTAATTCCAAACGTTCCGGCAGCCAAAAAGCTAAATCGCTACCGTAGCGGCGGGGAATGAAGCTGTATTCTGCTGCGCGGGCGATCGCCTTTTCTTCTTCCGCAGTTTTAACAACAATAATCTCCTGGGCTGGAATCAGTTTTTGTAACTCTTCTAAACTGCCTTCCGCTACAATACTGCCATTTTTCAGAATCCCAATTCTCTGACACAAACGCTCAGCTTCATCCAACAAGTGAGTAGTCAGCAAAATTGTAATTCCTTGAGATTGCAATTGCTGAATTAACTCCCAAATTTCGTAGCGAGCCTCAATATCTAAACCCGTTGTCGGTTCATCTAAAATTACTAATTTAGGCTCGTGCACCAAAGCTACAGCAATATTCAAGCGGCGCTGCATTCCTCCGCTCAAGGTTTCCACCGGACTTTTAGCTCTATCTGTTAAATTTACTGCTTTTAAACATTGTTCTACTTGATAGCGGCGCTGTTTGCGATCTAAACCATAAATTTGAGCAAAAAAATTGAGGTTTTCCTCGCAGCTAAGGCTTTTGTAAAGCAAATTTTCTTGGGGCGCTACACCTATTAATAATTTAGTAGAGTCCGAAACAGGTTCGCCATTGATGGAAATTTTGCCGCTGTCTGCATTTAGCAAATTGCATAAAATATTGATTGTTGTAGTTTTGCCTGCCCCGTTTGATCCGAGCAAACCGTAAATTTCTCCAGCTTGAATGTGCAGTGTTAAATCGTTAAGCACTGAACGTTCGCCATAGGATTTATTTAGCTTTTCTATTTGCAGCACAGCTTAAAAACTCCCTAAGTTTATATTGTACGATCGCGCACGGGTAGCCAGAAACCGGGTTTTTTACGACAATCTTTCGCTTTCGCCCACAGATTCGGTAAAAAACCCGGTTTCTTTGGTCTTCGTTAAAGTCTTCTTTCCACTCTCAACATCCGCCGGTAAGACAGCCATCCGCCTCCTATCATTAAAATAGCAAAAATAAACAAAAACCAGAAGTGCGACTCAATATCAGCAAAATCTTTGCCGTCAGCCCAAACGCCCATCAGCGCTTCGTTCATGTGATAAATTGGATTGTATTGGGCGATATCCAGCAGGCTTTTGGGAAACAGCGAAGCCGGCAAAAATGCGCCTCCTAAAATTAACAAAGGAACGCCGAAAGCTGCTACTAGCGAGTTGACATCTTCTGTGCGCCTCGCAAACTGCGTCCCGAGAATAAAGCCGACACCGACGTAGGATATAATACTGAGTAAGATAATCGCGCATCCTAACAGAATAGAGCCTTGAAATTGTGCTCCCAAAAAAGAGGCGATCGCGTATACTAGAATTACCTGACCGATGCCGATCGCACTGTGAGCCAGAAAAATTCCTAAAAAGTAGGAAGTGCCGCTTAGGGGAGAAACAAATAGCCGTTTGAGTGTATGTTGTTCTCGCTCTGCTACGACTGTGGCGACACTGCCGCCCAGACAGCTAAAAAATAAAGCGGCTCCTACTAAACTTGCAGGTGCTGCACTTTCAAAGGCTTTTGCTGTGGTGAGATTAGCCCGTTCTTTTAAAATTAAACCGTTAATTAGCAAGATAGAAATTGGAAAAATACTCCACAAGACTAAGCTGCGCCGCCGCCTTCCCAATTCAATTAAAATTCGCTGCGCTACTGCGAGAGTTTCGTACCAGTATTTCATTTTATTAGCATTGTCAGAATGGGAAATTGATATTAGGTCCGCTCGGACAACCATAATAAGATTGGTTTGTAGTGAGGACTTTAGTCCGCATCCATGAGAGGACTAAAGTCCTTACTACAAACCTTTTTAATGGCGGGTAATTGACCGGAAATGGTATGATAATTAGTAATTACGCCATGGGATATTATACCATAGAAATCCCAATAAGTTTAACTATCAATAAAAAAACCGCCCGGGCGGGTTTTGTGATTTTAGCAACATAGAGTTTTAATTTTTGGTTGTCTGTCGCTGCGCTCATTTTATACTAAAATTTGTACCTCTGTAGCATCCTTGAAAAGAAGTTAGCTTTGTGCGGTTTATTTCTTCCAATTTAGTCACGAGGGAGGCAGTATCGGTACTTTCAGGAGTAGCAGCCCACTTGTAGATAAAGTCGCCGAGATATTTTCCGGTTTCTTCGTAGCTGTGCTCTTCTATGGGAATTCCAGAAACTCCTGAAACTGTTTGGTTGTGGTATCCGTTAACAATGATTTTCTCGATAACTGCTCCGGGTTCTACAGTCACGTTCCAGTTGACTGGTTCGTAGGCGGAAAGTGCGAGTATTATTGGCTTGTTGCGGCGTTCTACTTTGATTTCGATCCTCTTCGAGGGCTTCGCTAACGCACTTTTCGACAAGTTTACCTTCCCGTGTTCCGCATTAGCTTCGTAAACACCGATCAAATGAAGTTCTTTGTCTCCGGTTGACGAACCGACATAGGCTGAAAAATCGTCGGAACCGCCAATCCCGCAGTTGGCGGCCGAACTAATGGGGGAAGTAAAAGTTGTTTTTTCGGCTAGTTTCTGCTGCACCGTCGGGACTACCCATAATCCGGTTCCGACTCCTAAAGCACCTATTAATGCAGCGGCAATTCCGAAAGGAATGACGTTTGTGAGGTGGCGAAAGGCTGTTTTTGGGGTTAGTTTTGATAGCGTTTGCTGCCAAGTTTCTGCGGTTTGTCCGGCATTTCCACCATCGAGACAAGCTAACAAAGCTAAACTTTCCGGCTGTTCGAGCAGACTTTGAACTGCTTTCCCTTCGCCGACGTAGAGATTTCGAGTTTCGGTGTCTAAAAGCAGCCAGTAGCGATCGCCCTCGCCGAAGTTGTACTCTTGTAGCGCAGGCTGAACTAAATCGTGCTGCAAAAACACCAGCCAAGCCATATTATTGCCAGTGCTGACTGTTTTGCTGTCGCTGGAAATAAGTTGGTCGATGTCGGGTTCCCACCGCCAAGCTACCCAGCGACTGTTTCCTTGATAGCCGAGGGATTTTTCGAGTTGCGGATGAGCGGTTATTTCTAAGCGTTGAACTAAGTTTGACACAGTTGGTCTCCTCAAGTACGCGGGAGCGAAGCTATCCCTAAGGGTAGGGAATCGCTACTTTTAGTCTTAGCTTAACTCATCCGGCGATCGTCCTTCAAAAACTACCCGTACCGTTGCCCGTGGTACTGTTGGGAGACAAATTGTTGCTGGGATTGGTATTGGGCGAAGTTCCCGGATTGGCATTATTGTTGGGATTGGTATTCGGCGAACTTCCAGGATTCAGATTATTCTGCTGATTGGTATTGGGCGAATTTCCCGAATTGACATTATTCTGCTGGTTGGTATTCGGCGAAGTTCCCGGATTGGCATTGTTGTTGGGATTAGTATTCGGCGAAGTTCCCGGATTGGCATTGTTGGGATTGGTATTCGGCGAAGTTCCCGGATTGGCATTGTTGTTGGGATTAGTATTCGGCGAAGTTCCCGGATTGGCATTGTTGGGATTGTTGGAATTGTTGGGATTGTTGGAATTCGTCCCCGCAGGAGTAGTTATCGGGGCGCCGGCAGCATCTCTGGTGACGCTGTTGGGGTTCGGGGCTGCTGGATTGGCTGCATTGGGGTTATTTCCAGGAGCATTGGCGGGGTTGCCGGCTGCGGGAGCCGTTTTTTGGGGAGCAGCGTTGGTGCCGCACAAGCTGACTAAATCAAAAGTTGTACCGCTTGGGGTTTCGATGAAGCAAACCGGCACGTCTACTCGCGGGTTTGAAGCCCTGGGAAACTGGGCTGTTCCGGGCATGGGACGGCTAAAGGCAGCTTGGGCCATCACTGGAGTCAAGGCAGCCGATAGAGCGGCTGCGAGGCGCAATAATCTCATCAGCACTTCCTCAAATGTTGTATTTTATTTGCTCCAGTATTGCTTATAAATTGCTTTCGTGTCCTCATTCTAAAAGCCGATCGATCTTTTTGACACATCCTTCTTAGCTGGCCGCCACTGGCTGCAACATCTCGCGCACGCAGAAAGTACACTTAGAAAAAGCCGAGAGCGCGACAGTCGCATCCTCTGACAAAATCATTTGACTCCCGTACCCGTCGTCTGAGGGTTCTCGAAATACGTGAAGCTGGCGTTCGTTGATATCTAGCACCCAAAAATCGTCTATCTTCGCTCTAGCATAGATATTTCCTTGAATCTCGCAGTCATTTTGGAGCGTACCATCGGCTATTTCGATCAGCAGATATATCTCCGAGGCGATGGGATGGCGGTCAGTATAGCGCAGCGCGTCTGGCATCACAACTGCGATCGACGGTTTTGGTTCAGTATCGCCTAACTGAATTGGTAGCTGCACCCGCACCAAAACGTCATCTCCTAACAGCTTTTCCAGCAATTTCTGAATAAGTACGATCGCTGTAGCATAACCGGTTCCCTGTGTTTTCATTTTTTTGTCAATGTATCCTGCAAATAATTTTACTTGTTGATATGACCAATGACCAATGACCAATGACCAATGACCAATGACCAATGACCAATGACCAATGACTAATGACCAATGACCAATGACCAATGACTAATGACCAATGATTAATATCGAATTCGCGGGTCAATGTAAGCATTCAAAATATCAATTACAATGCTAGCAATTACCACAATTCCTGCAAAAAACACCACAATACCTTGAACAGTTGGATAATCTCGCAAGCTAATCGCTTCATAAAGACGATTTGCCAGCCCCGGCCAAGAAAAAGTAACCTCAGTTAAAATAGCACCACCCAACAGAGCAGCAAAAGTCAGTCCCAAGACAGTAATCACCGGAATCAGTGCATTTTTGAGAGCGTGAGCCCATAAAATCTGCAATTCTGGAATTCCGCGAGCTCTAGCTGCTTCAACATAATCTGCTTGCAAAGTTTGCTTCAGATTCACCCTCACAATTCGCTCAAAAATGCCACTCAAAAGAATCCCCAGCGTCAAACTCGGGAGTGCCAAATAATGCAAACTTGTGAGAAACTGACCCGGGTTAGCACTCAATAGACTGTCTACAGTGTACAGTCCCGTGTAGTCTTGGGGGGCTCTTAATGTCACCGGAAAGCGAGTTCCCAAGGGAAACCAGCCCAACTGTACCGCGAAAATCAACTGCAAAACCATGCCGGCCCAAAAAGCCGGCAGCGAGTAAGTGATAATCCCAAACAAACGCCCCGCTGCGTCGAAAATAGTGTTGGGGCGGGATGCCGCCAGGGAACCGATACTGATGCCGACAATTAAAGCTACGGCCATGCTACAAACTGCTAATTCGACTGTAGCCGGGAAATAGTCTCCGATAATTTGCCAGACGGTTTGTCCGCGAGTGGTGAGGGAGGTTCCCAAGTCGAAGCCCAACAAGTTTTTCATGTATTTTAGATATTGCTCCCATAGGGGTGCGTCGAGGCCGAGTTGGGTTCGCATTGCTGCTTTGGCGGCTGCGGGAGCTCGGGAGCCGAGAATGGCGTCTATGGGGTCGCCCGGAGTGGCCCGGAGTAACAAAAATACTGCTGTGGTGATTGTCCACAACATTAGGGGTGCGAGGAGCAAGCGGACAAAAATATAAGATTGCAGGGCTTTTGAGCGAGACATAGGAATTGGGAATTGGGAATTGGGAATTGGGAATTGGGAATTGGGAATTGGTCATTGGTCATTGGTCATTGGTCATTGGTCATTGGTCATTGGTCATTGGTCATTGGTCATTGGTCATTGGTCATTGGTCATTGGTCATTGGTCA
>NZ_JAEQCI010000160.1:0-19045 GCF_020738565.1 Microcoleus sp. PH2017_12_PCY_D_A
GCTAACACTGCATAATTTCAGCCCAAAAGCGTTTGGCTTCCAAGTTTTCACAACTGATAAAAAAATCCGACCCACATCTGCGGAATGTGGGTTATAATTCGCCGATGGCTCGTAAATACCACACTTACTATTTTTGCCACCCACTAACATCAGAATCCGAGGCGGGAAAACAATCGGATCAACCCACAACTCGATAAATTCCCAATCATTGACTTGTTCGACGAGGTTTTTTGCGGGGGATGACATGGTAATTGTCGGTACTTTACGATGATTTTATTCGAGCTATTTGTATTCTATCAAAACCTTTGAAACACCTCGCTGTCAACTGTCAACTGTCAACTGTCAACTGTCAACTATTTAATCACTTGCCTCGATTAAATCTGCTTCCGCATCCCGCCGTCTCCCTATACCTTTTTCAATGCTCGTACCCACCCAAATCCGTTTCATTTCCCGGATTTGTTCAGCAATTCCCTTGATATCTTTTTTCGGCACTAAATCCCGGATTGCACGCATTTCCCGGCGGCGGTTTCCCTCCATACTCGGGCCGCGATTGAACACCAAACTTACCAATCCTCCTTGCACATCTGCCGGCAATTCTTCTAAACCTGGAAATGCCGCTTTTGTCTGATTGTAAAATTTCGGCACTGTGACAACATTAAAAACTTCCCATGCTAATTCCCAAGCAACAATAATGTCTCGAACACTATCTAAAAAGTTGTTCGCAGCTTCTCCTGTTAACTCGCAGCAGTCACTCAAACGTTTGCGCTCAATATCTCCTAATTTCTGCCAATCTTGGTTGAAAACTTCTACTGTGTTGTAACCTAGATCGTAACCGATGCCGATCGTAATTCCCGATGCTCCTTCCGGCCAAGTTGGACGCTGCAACAGCCTTTCGTAGTATTTCCGCCCGCCGCCGACCTCGAATTCTAAGATTAGCTCGATCGCCCTGTATGATAAAAGTGACGAGCCCAAAGGTTCCCCGGGGAACAACGCAGCTAGCGTTTCCTTGCCCGCTATGCCGTTTGCCAAAAATTTTTGATTGGTTTGAAACTGTTTGAGGGATGCTTCTGTTTTCGGCCCAAACTTACCGTCAGCAGGGCCTGGATTCAACCCTAACTCCAGCAAGCGTTTTTGAAGTTTCACAACATCGGCACCCGATGCACCTAATTTTAGAGTTTGCACAACCTGTTTTCCTGTAATGCGATCGGCACAATAATTTTTGCTTGATATTGTACCACAACCAGGATTTCCCAAACTATTTGATTAATTCTGCCTTAGTAGGGTGCGCACTGCGCACCAAACCGCTGGTACCACAACCAGGATTTCCCAAACTATTGGATTAATTCTGCCTCAGTCAGCAAGGCAAAATCGCGCGGATTGTTTAGCACAAAACCGTCATTTTCTTTAATTAAATCGCCAAAACACGTTACGGGCGATCGCGCTTCATAAGCCTTGAGGGCCAACTGATAATCTGCTTCCGGCAATTCCAGATTAATTTTTCTCAGCTTCCCCACCACAAATCCCATTAATGTAATTTTGCAGGTTGCCGATTCTGCCCCATACACTTTATTAACCCATCCTGAGATTGCAACATTAGGTAAAACCGTGATTAAATCGCTGATAATATCTAATTGAGAACGATTTTCTATCACTTCTAGCGTCTTAATGGCTTCATAAATAAGCTGAGGGGCATCAAATTCTTGTCTCAAAGGCTGCTTGATTTCAAAAAGCTCACCAGCATCATTCTTTTTGCGCCAAATCCAAGTATTTTCATATACCAAAGCAACTTTTTGCCAACCTTTTGCTTCTAAGTGTGCCGCCAACACATTGGGATCTATAGTTTGGAAAATTTCCTTGTCTTTTACAATTACTTTCACGGTAAACCTCCTTGGCTAAGACGCTGCATAATAGACTTAAGAGCCTCTACTGTGAACTGATTGGATCGGGGTAACTCAACTGTTACATTTGCTGTATTGATTCTTTCTGGCTGTCCCCGCAGCGACACCCAATAGGCACAATACCTCATGCACATTTCGTCTTCAGACTGCTGCAACCAGTTTTCTAAATTTTCCGGCACGAAAACTACCACTAACAGGCGCGGCACCTGGGCATTGATTATCAAATCGCTATAGTTTTTTATCCTCAGCGGATATCTGATGAACGGCCCGTCGAGTAGATCCCTTGAGGTACATTTTAACTGTAAGTTAAGCTCGGGGGAAAAAACTACTCCCCCACCGCCTCTTGCCACAATCTTTAAATCCACGCTGTCGTCATCTACCTCTGGCTGACTGACAGAAAAACCCCCTACTGCTGCAACAGCGCGGATATAAGCTTTGCTAAAAAGTTCTTTCTGCTGGTTCAGTTCCATTCTACAATAAACCTCTGGCAAAAACAATTTATTTTACAATAAACCTGTTGCAAAAATTATTTTTCAGGAGAACAAGTTGCGAGAGTCGATCGACCGACAATTTGGTAGAATTTCTTAGTTCGCATCCGCTCGATTACCACAATAAAAACGGTTTGTAGTGCGGACTTCAGTCCGCAAAATGCTGCGGACTGAAGTCCGCACTACAAACGAATATTCGCAAAAAAACCCGGTTTCTTCAAGAAACCGGGTTTTTCACGCTGCCAACTGTTTAAGCTGCGTGTTTTCTATACCAATCGATCGTATTTTTCAAGCCTTCCTTAAACTCCACCTCAGCCACAAAACCAAACCTTTCCTTAGCCCTTTGCGTATCCAAACAGCGGCGCGGCTGACCGTTCGGCTTGTCTGTTTCCCAAACAATTTCTCCCTCAAATCCCATCAATTCGCAAATCGTTTCCACCAAATCGCGAATTTTAACTTCGCTATTGGTTCCCAAATTAACTGGGTCTGATTCATTGTAAGATTGAGCAGCCATCACAATTCCCCGCGCCGCATCTGTGGAATACAAAAACTCGCGGCTGGGACTGCCATCTCCCCAAACTGGTAATGTTTTGTCTCCTCTTTCTTGGGCTTCGTAGACTTTGCGAATTAATGCGGGGATGACGTGGGAACTTTTCGGGTCAAAGTTGTCTTCCGGGCCGTACAAATTGACTGGTAGCAAGTAGATACCGTTGAATCCGTACTGCTGGCGGTAGGATTGCAGTTGCACTAATAAGGCTTTTTTGGCGATTCCGTAGGGTGCGTTTGTTACTTCTGGATAGCCGTTCCAGATGTCGTCTTCTTTGAAGGGAACTGGGGTTAAGTTGGGATAGGCGCAAATTGTGCCGACGCAGACGAATTTTTCGACTCCGGCTTCGTAGGCTGCGTGGATTAGTTGCGCGCCCATCATCAAATTGTCGTAAAATAGTTCTGCTGGTTTAATTAGGTTTAAACCGATGCCGCCGACGTGGGCTGCGAGGTGTATGATGATGTCTTGTTGGTCGGCGGCGCGCTTGCAGTTTTCCATGAGGCGGAGGTCGCAGTCGCGCGATCGACTAACTGAAATTTTATCAGCATCGGCCCCTGCTTTGACTAATTGGTCGATTACCTGACGGCCGAGGAAGCCGGCGCCGCCCGTGACTAGAATGCGCTTGCTACTTAAATCCAAGTTTGTCATAATTTTATCCTCGGGATTTTCAATAAGGGTCGATCGACAATTTCCACTCTAAAATTGTTGGCTTTAGCCAAAAAAAAGCTTTCAGGCAGAGGACACGCTTGCCCACAAATCTGTTTTAGCGACAGCAGATAGGGAGAATGCGATTTGCGGACACCCGAAAGTTAGATTTATCGGCTGCGAGTTCTCAAGGATCATTTTAATATTTTTGTTAGCCCGCACAGCGCAAAATTTGGCGAGCAATTAAGCTGGTTCTTTGAATGACCGCGCCAATAGCTGCAACCATTTTCTCATCAGTTGTGAACTGCGTGTAGGGGCAATCCCCCGGTGCGCGAATGGGGGCAGACACGGGGCACTGCCCCTACAAATCGACTCACTGCTCAGGCGCCTCAATCAAATCCGTTACCCGAACCTCGTTCCTGCTGTTCGAGAGCTTTCGTGTCAGCATCTACCATTAAATGTACTAACTCCTGAAAAGTTACAGAAGGTTCCCAATTTAATTGCTGGCGCGCCTTAGTCGAATCGCCAATCAATAGTTCCACTTCTGCAGGACGCAAGTAGCGTTCGTCAAACTCGACATATTTTTGCCAATCTAAATTGACGTAAGTAAAGGCCAAATCGAGAAATTCTTTAATGGAATGGGTTTCGTTGGTAGCAATGACGTAATCGTCAGGCTTCTCTTGTTGCAGCATCAGCCACATCGCCCGCACGTAGTCTTTAGCAAAGCCCCAGTCCCGCTTAGAATCGAGGTTGCCCAAATAAAGTTTTTTCTGTTTGCCGGCGACAATTCTGGCAACAGCGCGAGTAATTTTGCGAGTTACAAAAGTTTCGCCCCGGCGCGGAGACTCGTGATTGAACAAGATGCCGTTGCAGGCAAAAAGTCCGTAGGATTCGCGATAATTTACTGTTTGCCAGTGACCGTAAACTTTGGCGCAAGCGTAAGGACTTCTGGGATAAAAAGGGGTTGTTTCCTTCTGCGGAACTTCCTGCACCAAACCAAACATTTCCGAAGAACCTGCTTGATAAAACCGCACTTCTATGCCTGTGCGATTCTGGTAGTCCCGAATTGCTTCTAGCAGCCGCAACACCCCCATCCCTACGGCATCAACCGTATATTCCGGTGAGTCGAAACTAACTCGAACGTGAGATTGAGCGCCTAAGTTATAAACTTCTACAGGCTGAACTTGTTCCAATATTCGGCGGAGAGTAGTGCCGTCGGTCAAGTCGCCGTAGTGCAGAAATAACTGTGCGCCCTCGCTGTGAGGATCGACATAGATGTGGTCAATGCGATCGGTGTTGAAACTAGAACTGCGCCGGATAATCCCGTGAACTTCGTATCCTTTCTCTAACAGTAATTCGCTCAAGTACGAGCCGTCTTGACCTGTAATACCTGTTATTAGCGCTCGCTTGCGTTGCGTCATCTGATTTTCCTTTGACAGGCTGTGTTAATTCACTTCGGACTTTCAGGGTAGAGGCTGTTGTTGCCTGCCCGTCGTATGCTCAAGCTCTACCTTAACTCACAATAACTCACAATTCTTCGATCGGCATCAAGGAAGTGTTTTGTTTGAGTAAAGAGTTTGCCGCTTGCTGTCAGTAGTCAGCATCAGTGGTCAGTAACAAACAAAACTAACTACCGATGGCTGACTGCGGACAAAAATTAATATGCGCCGTTATTTTTGGGGAAAATCACAACTCCAATTGTTTTGAAAACAATCCACATATCCATCCAAAGGTTTTTGTCATTGGCGTAATACAGGTCAATTTGGACTCTTCGGGGATACGGAATGTCGTTGCGACCGGACACTTGCCACAAGCCTGTAATTCCAGGTCTAATGGTGAGAATTTTGTTGATGTGACGGCCGTATCTCGGCAGTTCTTCTTCAACTAAAGGTCTCGGTCCGACGACGCTCATATCTCCTTTTAATACATTCCAAAACTGGGGGAACTCGTCTAAACTGGTCATTCGTAAAAATCTTCCAATCCAGGTAATTCGAGGGTCTTGTTTCAGTTTGAAATTGTCCTCAAACTCTTGACGCAAATGCGGAGATTTTTCCATGATTTCCAGCAATATGTCGTCCGCATTTTCCACCATCGTTCTGAATTTAAGGCAATAAAACATTTTACGGTTTTTGCCTACTCGTTCCTGTACGTAAAATATAGGCCCGGACGAGCTTAAGGCGATTGAGAGAGCCAAAAGCAGGTAAACCGGAGCAAACAGGATCAGAACCGATAAGGAAAAGAGGATGTCAAATAACCGCTTGAAAAATTCTCCGTCGAGTCTCTGTAGAGAACGACTGATGCGTCTATCTCCTTGCAGGACAGGCGCAAAACCGCGTCTTGCGATCGCTCGAATTACCTTGCCGGAGATTAGTTGGCTGTCGGCAGTCATCTTACTCCTTCACTTCACACCACACACAGTCATGATCATAAAGCCTCAAGACGCTTTGTTCTCTGAATTATGTTTCCAATACTCAATTTTCTGCCTTCGCAAGAAGGAAGAAGCAAGAAAAAATCAGCAACAACGAAGCCTGCAAAATCGACAAGGTACTTATGTAGAGAGGCTTTCAGGGCTTTTGAATACCTTCGGGATCGGGAATCAGGATGTCGGAATAATGGACAAAGCACTTATGCAGAGAGGTTTTCAGGGCTTCTCAAGGCATTGGGAATCAGGCTTTTGAATCAGGAATCCGAATGTCGCAAGAATGGACAAGGCACTTATACAGACAGGCTTTGAGCGCTTCTGAAGCCATTCTCAAGAATAAATATTTTGCCTCCCCCCCTCTCCCCCTCTCCCCCTCCCCCCCCTCTTCCCCTCCCCCCCTCTCCCCCTCTCGCCTTCTGGCCTCTCTCACCTCCCAGACTTGGTAAAGTTGACTGATTGAAATTCCTGATAGCACTGTTCCACAAAAGCTAGATAGCGCTGCTCAAAGACTTGGGGGGCAAAGTTTTCGGCGTGCAACCTGCTGGTTTCTGGCGCAAATTTGCCTTGCAACTGCTCAAATTCTGCGACGGCTTCGACTATTGCTGCTGCGGTTTGGGAGGGGAAAAATAAACCTGTCCCAGTCTCTGGGTGTTGGCGAATGTCGAGCACTGTCTCCAAAGCGCCGCCTGCGGCATAGGCAATTACTGGTGTCCCGCAAGCTTGAGCTTCTACTAAAGCGATGCCAAAATCTTCGCAAGCTGCATAGACAAAGGCTTTTGCTTCTGCCATGTATTTTTCGACTACCTCTGCTGGCTGCCAGCCGAGCAGTTGCACGTTGGGTTTGGCTATTTGCCGGATCGTGTCTAATTCTGGCCCGGTGCCGATGACAATGAGAGTGTGCCCGAGTTGATTGAATGCTTGGACGATCGCGCTTACGTTTTTGTAGCTTACCAATCGGCAAACTGTCACGTAAAAGTCTTGTTTTTGCCGCATCAAGGAAAATCTCTCGATATTTACCGGGGGATAAATCACCTCGGCGCGCCGTCGGTAGCACCGCCAAATTCGGCGCGCGGTGTGTTGGGAGTTGGCGATGAAATAATCGACGCGGTTGGCGGAAATTACATCCCACTGCCGCAATCGGTGCAACAAATATCGCGTCAGCAAGCCCGGGATTCCCCCTCCGGCTTTGCTGCTGCGTAAATAGTCAAAAGTTAAGTCCCAAGCGTAGCGCATGGGCGTGTGGCAGTAGCAGACGTGCATTTGCCCTGGACTGCTGAGGATGCCTTTGGCGACGGCGTGGGAGGATGAGAGGATGATGTCGTATTCTCGCAGATCTAGTTGTTCGATCGCGATCGGCAGAAATGGCAAATATTTTTGCACGCCGCTGCGGGCTGCGGGAAAGCGCTGCAAGAATGTGGTGCCAATCTGTCGCCCGAAAAGATAGCTTTCGGGATTGGCCGATTCAAAGTCGATGAGGGCATAGACATCTGCCTCGTCTACGTGTTTGAGAATTTCCTGCACTACGAGTTCCGAACCGCCGGTAGCTAAAGGCGTCAACCATTCGTGAACTAGGGCGTATTTGAGTTTTTTCACTTGTATGTAGTCGATCGAACGATTTATTAGCGCCAATTCTGTCAATATTAGTCTTACCGAGGGAGCACTTACGCGCGATCGAGTCATCAACCGTGTTTCTACCTAAGTATTTAGCTCAAACCCAGGATTTTGGAAATAAACGGGGTTTTTGTGAAATCAGGGACAGCAAAACCGCAGATTTTGACAACAATTGCCCCGATTGTTGACAAAAAATACTATTAGGCGGAATACTGTAGGTGATTTGCGATCGGCTCAGTTTTCGGAAAAGGCGATCGAACTAACGTGGTGTGAGGAAAAAAATGTCCAAATTTTTGTGGAAAGGACTCTTAGTCAGTCCCGCTGTACTAGCAGCAAGTTTAGTCGTATCTTCGACAGCCCTAGCAGCAGAGCAACCTGTAGAAATTGCCACTGCTCGAGCCAATCAATTGCAATTACCAAGTGCTGCCACCGAGGTCGCAAAGCCTGAGACGGATGCACTGACCGCCGAACCAGCGTCAGTAGCCAGCAACTTGACTGTTGACACTATTGATAAAGAAAGTGTTGAAGCGAAAGTAGCCCCAGTTGCCGAACAAGCCGCATCAGCGGAAAACAACGCAGTTGCAGCAGCAGACTTAAGCGAAACCCAACCCGCCGCCGCGCCAGCCAACTCCAGCGCCGAACCACCCGTCGCAGAGCAAATCTCCGCAGTCGCGCCCGCCAACTCCAGCGAAACGCAACCCGCCGCACCGAGTAATTTGGGCGCCGAAAAACCGGCCGGAAAACCCGAGCAGATTTCCCAATCAACTCCTCCAATTGCCCAACCTCAAGCGCAGTCAAATGTTTTAGAACAAATCAACCAATACAGCGCAGAAGGCGACAGCGAAGATGCAGTCGGCCAAGTAACCTCAGTTTCGCAACTTTCCGACGTTCGGCCCACCGATTGGGCATTCCAAGCTTTGCAATCCCTAGTAGAGCGCTACGGGTGCATCGCCGGCTATCCAGACGGCACTTTCCGCGGCAACCGGGCGATGACTCGCTACGAATTTGCCGCCGGTTTAAATGCCTGTTTGGATAAAGTCAACGAACTGATTAAAGGCGGTACCAGGGGTTTAGCCACAAAAGAAGATTTGGCTTCTGTGCAAAGATTGCAAGAAGAATTTGCGGCGGAATTGGCAACTTTGCGCGGCCGCGTCGATGCTTTGGAAGCGCGCACCTCTGAATTAGAAGCAAATCAGTTTTCGACTACAACTAAACTTAACGGCGAAGTAATCTTTGCTTTGACAGGTATCGCCCGGGGAGAAGATGCGGAGGGCCGCGACGCCGATCGAAGCACGGCTTTTGGTAGCAGGGTTCGTCTGAATTTTGACACGAGTTTTTCAGGCCAAGATTTGCTCAGAACTCGACTGCAAGTTTTAAATTTGGGAATTGCGGTTTAATGCGGGGCCTTTCGGCGAGGCTAGCAATACTGTAGCTTTAGATGCGCTGTTTTATCAATTCCCCCTAGGCAAAAGCACTACTGTAATTCTAGAAGCCAATGCCGGCGCTGCTGACGATTTTACCAATACTGTTAACCCTTACTTTGACGGAGACGGCGGCAGCGGTGCTCTTTCTAACTTCGGTACTCGCAACCCAATTTACTATTTGACTGCCGGTACTGGTATCGCTCTGCGGCATCAGTTTGGGGAAAAACTCGAACTGAGTTTGGGATATTTGGCCGGCAATGCTGCGAGCCCGACTCGGGGTAACGGTTTGTTCAACGGTTCTTACGGCGCTTTGGCTCAGTTGACTTTTAAACCGACAAGCACTATGGCTTTAGGTTTAACTTACGTCAATTCCTACAACTTCGTGACCGGTACGGGCAGCAATGCTTCTAACTTCCCGGTGCGTCTCGGTTCCTTCGGGTTCGATACTGAAGACAACCTCAAGACTTCTAGCAATTCCTACGGCGCGCAAGCTTCGTGGAGAGTGCGGCCTGGATTGGCAATTGGCGGTTGGGCTGGTTACACTAACCAGCGCATTTTATCTAACTTGGCTACTCCTACCGGTTCCGTGCAGCGCGGAGACCAAAAAATCTGGAACTGGGCTGTTACTGTGGCTTTTCCCGATTTGTTGAAAGAGGGAAATGTGGCGGGATTTCTGGTAGGTATGGAGCCGCGAGTAACAAGTTCTACTAATCGGACTTTGCCGGAAGATAAGGATACTTCGCTGCACATTGAAGGGTTCTATCAGTTTAAGTTGAGCGATAATATTTCTATCACTCCTGGCGTGATTTGGCTGACTGCTCCTGACCACAATAAGAGTAATTCTGATTTGGTGATTGGGGTGGTGAGAACTACGTTTACTTTCTAGGCTCAGCCTTTTTGGTTTTGAGATTTGAGATTGTCGGTTTTAATCTCAAATCTCAAGCCGCCAATTTCAAACTGGTTGAAAAACTCAGATTCTTTGGCACAAGTGATTTATTGAGAGTTGCTATAGATGGCAATGAACAATATTTGTTAAGATTGTAAACAGGCATTTCTTGCCAACACTCGCGACAAAACCAGTACACCTGATGCTGGCGAAAATGACGGAGCATTGGATTGGAGCAGCAAGGGCAGTCTGTATTCTGGTTAACTCGATCGAGGATTTTATTTGATCTGCCTGCGTCGTCTATCATAAAAACCTCTTTTTTAACTCCGATCTATTTCACTGTTGTTGGAAAGTGCTGTAAGCTGGCTTGAACCACCAACTCCATCACTCTAAAAGTGAAAAGTAAAGATTTTGTAAAAAAGACGAGTTTGTTAAAGAATTGAGTTAATTTTAAATATTTCGCAACAATAGTCAGATTTGTTAAAAAAAATGCAGGTTGAGGGAAGCTTCAAACTCTTATGCAGTAAGTCTTTCCCTATTCTCAACTCTCAAAGGGTATTGTGTTCCACAATCGGCAGAGTGTAATTTCATCTGTGGGGTTTGAGAACGATCGGCAATTTAGATGCAACTGTTAAAGGCAGCTATTATACCATTTCTGTCAAGTATCGATCCAAAATAATTGTTGGGCGAGAGTGAATGTCCGGGTTGTTTGGACTCGGCTCGCGCACAGCAGAGGTGCGTTGCTATGAAATTGTAGATTTTTAGGCGAGGGATTTTTACTGGCAACGCACCCTACGGCTTACAATTTTTATTGTGATTGTGGGATGGGCGGGAGAGCCCGTCTCTAAAGGACGGGCTCTCCCGCCCATCCCACAAATATGTGTAAATTATTTACAGGAGCGAGCCTACGGCTGAGCGATGTGAGATTTTACTCTAAGTCCCAGCCTAAGGCCTGAGCAATCTGAACGGACAGCATAGCTGGATCGAGGGGATTTACAATCACTGCTGCTATTTTATCTTGTGGAAACAAGCTATTTTGTAAATTAACCCATTTCGCTTTGAGAGTTAACAGCACAACCGGAATTCCTTGAGTTGTGGGTAGTGTACTCAGTTGTTTGAGAAAGAGGAATTCATCCATTGTGCCTGTGGAAATATCCAAAACTATGCTATCGGGCTGGTAGAGTATTGCTTGTCGCAAGCCTTCTAGGGTGGAATTGGCAACTCGCACGTTCCAACCTCCTAAATCGGTTAAACAAGCTTTTACTACCTCCTGCATATTTGGTTCTTTGTAAATCAGTAAAATTGTTTTGGTGGTCATAGCAACCACTTCCAAGGTGTTCATTGATTTTGGCGATCGAGATATTGCGTGACTTCATTGAATAACTGAAAAAGCATTCATGTAGTCTCCTCTGATGCTTCTAGCTTTTAGCTGTATCCCGGAAGCCTAGATAACCACGGTAAGGAATTGGTAAAGATTCTACTATCGTTACAATAATTCACAAATAATCTTAAAATTCTTCGTCCCAGCCCAAAATCTCTGCTACTTCTACAGTCAGGCTGGTGGGTTGGATTGGTTTGGCGATGACGCCTGTGACGCCCATTTGGGTAAATTTTGCCCGATCGCTCGGCAGGACTTTTGCTGTCAGCAGAATCACCGGAATCGATCGCGTCTTGGGATCGGATTGAAGGCTCTCGTAGACAGCAATCCCATCCATTCCCGGCATAGATACATCGAGCAAAATGGCTGATGGTTGTTGTGTTTGTACTATTTGCAAACATTCCTCTCCCGATGCTGCTACCAGCGTTTCCCATCCGCCTAGATCTTCTAAGCACGCTTGTACCAATTCTCGGAGGTGTTCTTGATCGTCAACTACTAGAATTAATCTGTCTGTCATGGGATTTTAGATTTGAGATTTTGGATTTTGGATTTTGGATTGAGCCAAAAAATGAGGTAGGACTTACGCACGGGGGGCAGAAACCGGGTTTTTTTACAAAAATCCTTGGCTGTAGTCCACAGATTAGGTAAAAAACCCGGTTTCTTTGTCAGGAGTGCGTCGAGTGAGGGTTATTCGATCGCACGTAAGGGCAGTGTAAAGAAAAATGTGCTGCCTTCACCTAAAATACTTTCTGCCCAGATTTTTCCGCCGTGTCGCTCAATAATACTGCGGCAGATGGGCAATCCTAACCCGGTTCCTCCTTTTTCGCGGGAATCTGAGGCATCGACTTGCTGAAATCGCCCAAAAACGAGTTCTAATTTATCGGCTGGAATGCCCCGCCCGCGATCGCGAACTTGGAACAGCACGCAGTCTGTTTGGTTTTCTGCACTCAGGTAAATGGCGGAACCGACTGGCGAGAATTTAAGAGCATTACTCAGTAAATTTGTCAAGGTTTGGAGGATGGCGTCTGCTGCGGCCCAGACTTCTGCATCGGTGGGGGCAATAATTAATGAGATCTGGTGTTGAGTGGCGATCGCCTGAATGCCATCTACTGCTTGCTGCATCAAATCTGCGGCTTTGCAAAGGGTTTTATCCAGAAATGCCCGCCCGGACTCCAGCCGTTCCAAATCTAAAATATCATTAACCAGGTTCACCAAACGATTGGTATCAAGTAGGGCAATTTCGATCATGCGCCGGGACTTTTCGGGTTTTTTATCGTAAATTCCTGTTTGTAATAGTCCCAATGACATTTGAATTGCTGTCAGCGGAGTGCGGAGTTCGTGGCTGACAATGCCGATGAATTCATCCTTAATTTGCTCGACTTTGTTTCGTTCGGTGATATCTTCGCCAATGCTGATGCTGCCGATGACGGTTCCATCTGAATCTTGCAGCGTTGTATTGTTCCAAGCAATGAATCGTTCCTCACCAAATTTTGTCAAAATGACATTTCGATAATAGGGATAAGCATTGTGAGCCAAGAGTTGCAAGAAATCGGCTTCTGTTGATTGTTGACTGGCGCTAGGCAAAAAGTTTTCAAACCAGTTATTGCCTAAAACTTCTTCCTTAGTATGCCCTGTGAGGCCGACAAAAAATGGATTGACATAGTTGATTTTTCCCGACGCATCGAGTCCAACAACTATCAATTGTACGTTGTCCAAGAGCGATCGCCAGCGCCGTTCGGCTTCTCGGATGACGGCTGTGGCTTGTTGTCGTTCTTGCAATTCGATCTGAAGTTGGGTATAGAGTTGGGATTGCTGAATGGCGATCGCCAATTGGCTGGCAATTTGTTCGGCTAATTCTATTTCCCAAGGTTGCCACTGGCGGGGTTGAGCATTTTGATAAATGGCTAACAAACCCCAAAGATTTTCTCCTGAAAAAATCGGGACGATCGTGTACGATCTGGCTTGAAATTGTTCCAACAATTCGATATGGCAAGGCTGAAGTCCGGCAGTGTAAATATCTGCAATTACAAAAGTTTCATTATTTTGAAAGCGACCCCCTTGAGTTTCTTGCAAGTATGTGTCTTCCCAGATTTTGCAAATACCCGGTTCTACAAGTTTTACCCAACCCGGATCTACTGACTCGACGACAAAATCGCCGTTCCAATCGGGATTAAAACGATAAATTGCAGCGCGATCGACTTGCAATGTTTGCTTGACTTCGGTGACGGCGGTATTCAAAATCGCATTAATATCTAAAGACTGGCGGATTGATTGAGTAACTATCCAGAGCAACTTTTCCTGTCGAGATTTTTGCAGCAATTCTACTTCCGCGTGTTTCCGATATGTAATATCAAATAAAGTCGATCGGCTCATTACAAAATTTCCATCCGCATCTTTTAGAGCGGTAGCATTCAGATTTACCCAACGAATTGAACCATCTTTATTCAATACCTGAAATTCTAAATTATCGACACTTCCTTGTTGTTTTAAACGAGGAAAGTTTTGATAAAAAGTTTGTTGGCTATCGGCTACTAGCAAATCCAAAAAATTCATCTTATGCAGGATGTCATCGCGAGTATAGCCCAGCCAATTCAATTCTGTGTCGTTAATCCGAATTATTCGGCCCTCAGCATCTAGAGAGTGATAGCCGCAGGGAGCGTTATTGTAGAGGTCTTCTACTTCGCGGATGTATTGTTGCAAGACTAATTCAGCTTTTTTTGCTTGGGTAATATCGTTGTTGATTTCTAAAATTTTAACTGGTTTACCAGCATCATCTTTTTGCAAAACCCAACGGCTAGATACAGCAATCGATCGCCCGTCCTGACTGCAATGAATTAGTTCTCCTTCCCAATAACCAGTTGCCAATAGTTGTGCTTGAATTTCTGCCAATGGCTGAGGAAATTGAGTTTTTAACAAAATGTGAGCTTCTTGTCCCAAGGCCTCGGCTTTTGTCCAGCCATACATCAACTCGGCTCCCTGATTCCAAAAGCTGATGACCGAGTTTAAGTCCCAGGTGATAATACTGTCGTGGGCGAGATCTAGCAGTTGTGCTTGTTCTTTGAGCTGTTGATAGGCCTGTTCTTTTTCGAGTAAGGTAACTAACAGGCGATCGTTGACTTCGGTGAGTTCGGCTGTTCTTTCTGTTACCCGTTTTTCGAGTTCGGCATTGATTTGTTGGAGGGCAATTTCTGCTTGTTTGCGATCGGTAATATCTTCAGTGAAGAGAATGATGCCACCAACATCGCCATTGCTGCGATACCAGGGGTGAATTTCCCACCGCAACCATTGCTGCGAGCCATCTGAGTGCACAAACCGATCTTCATCGGATTTTTCAATGAAACCTGCTAAACCGCGCTGGTGGCATTGCTTCCACTCCTCTGGAATATTGGGAAAAACCTCGTAGTGCGATCGCCCAATTATCGATTCTAGGTCATTGAGCCGATATTCATCAACCCATCGCTGGCTGGCGGCTAGGTAGCACATGGAGCGATCGAACATCACTATACTGGCGGGAGCATATTTGATGAACAATTGCAGTTTTTGTTCGTTCTCCTGCAAAGCTATTTCTGCCTCTTGGCGCTCTTGCAATTCGGTTTGTAGCTGTTCCAATAAATCAGCTTGTTGGATGGCAATACTAGCTTGTGCAGACAACTGTCGCAGCAATTCTATTTCTGAAGTTTGCCATTCTCGCGGCGCGGCGCAGTGATGAAGAACCAGCAAACCCCAAAGATTTTCTCCTTGGAGAATCGGCACAACTAGATTTGCCCTCACTTGGAAACTTGCCAGCATGGACAGGTGACAGGGGGCGATTTCGGCAGTGTAAATATCGGATTTTGCAGTGATTAGACCTTGCTGAAAGGGTTCGATATACTCTTGGCCAATACAAGGATCGTAGGTATGGTTGGATGAGATAGCCCTCCAGGCTGGATCGACTGATTCTACTAGAACTGTGCCGCTGTAGTTTGAATCGATTTTGAAGATAAGGGCGCGATCGCATTGGAGAAATCCGCGCACTTCTTCGACAGTAGTTTGGAGTATGTCTTGTAAATTCAGCGATTGGCGGATGCGCTCTTTCATTTCCACCAGCAGCCGTTGTTGCTCGAATTGATGGTGCAGCAAAGTTTCTGTTTGCTTGCGCCGGTCAATATTCATAAGTGTTCCAGTCATTCGCAGGGCTTTACCCGTTTGGTCGTAAAAGCCGTCTCCCCGTCCTTCCACCCAGTGAATGCTGCCATCTGGCCAAATTACACGATATTCATGCTGGTAGATACTTTGTGTTTGCAAGGCTTGTTGTATTGCCTCTTTTAAGCTTGGGCGATCGTCTGGATGGACACAAGCATCAAAGGTTTCGTATCTGCCATCAAAAGCATCTGGATTTAACCCGAATAACAGGGCGTGTTCGGGCGACCATTTGATTTCTCCTGTTGCTATATTCCAATCCCACATCCCCATCTGCGCTGCGGATAAAGCCCTTCGCAATTGTTCGGCATTTTCTTGAATTAATTGCAGGCTAAGTCGCTCGATTTTATTTTTGCTCTCTACAAGATTGCTAGTTATTAAATTAATTACTAACCCAACGAACATAAAAATGCCTAACCGCAACACATCGAGTCGTAGGTCGATATAAAACTGATAATAGGGAGGAAGAAAGAAGTAATTTATCGCTAAGATTGAAAGAACAATTGCAACGACTCCCGATCGAAAGCCGCCGTACCAAGCGCTGACAACGATCGCAATGTAGAAAAATGCGCCGATTGTTCGAGATAGAAACGGTTCTAGCCAGAGAGAGAGGATCAGGGCGAGATGCGTCGAGCCAATAGCAACTGCGTAGGGCAATACGATTTTCAATTTTCGATTGGCAATGACTGATGGCATAAGGGTTTGTTACAAAAGTGAGATGCTGAGATTTTTATCTCTCTAGACTCTTGTCACAACCACTTTACTCTGTTATTAGGAAACTAGGTTGTTTTTTGGGCGATCGGCTACGGTGCGGTGCGCGATCGATTGCGCTCGATCCGGCTGAGCACCCGCGTCACCAATTCTGGCCCCAACACGGGTTTAGTGATGAAATCATCGGCTCCGGCGGCAAAGGCTTGGGTGAGGGAGTCTGCGTCGGTGCGAGCAGTTACAACTAAGACAGGCAAATCTGCCCGCTGGGTGTCCTGTCGCACTACCTGGCACAACTCCAGCCCGCTCACCTGTGGCATTTCGAGATCGAGTATGACTAAATTGGGGGAAGTTGTCAGCAGCATTTCCCAAAATCCTTGGGGTTCGGTTAAAGTTATTACTTCCAAACCCCAAGGTGTTAGCAGTGCCGATAAGTGAGCTAAAATCGCAGGATCGTCGTCAACAATTAATACTTTGGCTTGCGGGGCTTTAGTTTTGGTTGAGATGCGGGATATGGCTTGAAAAATTTGGTCGGTGGTGGCAGGTTTGTGCAAAAATTGTTTAGCACCTAAGCGAGATGCTGCTAGGCGATCGCCCAAACTGTCGCGCCCTGTAAATACAATTATCGGCAGGTTGGGCGATCGCTCGTTGAGTTCTCGCAGGAGCGTTAATCCATCTTCTTCTGTATCGGGAAAGCTTAAATCTATTAAAATCAAATCGGGCATTGACATAGCCAAGCGCGATCGGGCGGCGGCGACATTCGGGGCAATTTTTATCCTAAATCCCCGAGCTTCGGATTCTGCTTTTAAGCACTCCGTCAAAGCAGCATCATCGTCAACTACTAGCACTCGATGAGATACAACGGTAGGTACTGGTGAAGTTGTTAACGTAACTGCTGCTTTGGCTAATTCCTGCTCTAATTCTGTCACCAATTCCGAAAATCGGGTGGTTTCTTCAGCAGTGAAAGGGCGAAGGATACCAGAGGGGTTGACGGGGCTAATGGAGATTAGTAAATGCTCTGCCGATCGCGCTAATTTCGATCCTTCAGGATAACCAAAGGATGCCATAGAGCCTGCTAATTTATGCGCTTCATTCTTAGCGGATTGGTATAGTTCCATCTCTAATTTTCCGGTCATCAGAGCAGTTTTTGCGCTCGACAACACGGCAATTTGTTGCTGAAAAACTCCCCGAAACCGCTCCAGAACTTTGTCGATTGCCGATCGATCTCCAGCGCGAGATTTGTGTTTGCTAGTGCGATCGATTGCAGAATTGTTTGCAGCTAGGGGTGCAGGTTGGGGGGGCGGTTTGAGTCGATAGCCCATGCCATAGACTGTTTCGATCATTTCTTCGGTCAAGCCGCCTGCTTTGAGTTTTTTTCGGATATCCTTAATATGAGTGTTAATGGCGCGATCTGTTGGTGCATCATCAAATCCCCACAGGCGATCGAGAATGGCGCTGCGGCTGAAGATGCGATCGGGATTTCGCATAAACAATTCCAGCAGGTTGTATTCTTTGGCTGTCAGTGAAATAAGTTGTTCGCCAAAGGATACTCGGCCTGAATCCATGTCTAAACAAAGATGTCCCCAAGTCAATGCAGCGGATGAGTCTTTAGCAAAACTCCCAGGGGAAACTGCTTTAGAGCGCCGCAATAATGTGCGGATTCTTGCCAGCAATACTTCTGTACCGTAAGGCTTGTTGATGTAATCATCGGCTCCGGCGTCGAAAAGAGCTACCACATCGGCATCTGAATCTTTTGCTGTCAGTAGGAGGATCGGGTTGCGGTAGTTTTGCGATCGCAGTTGCCGGCACAGACTAATCCCATCTAGTTTCGGAACCTGCACGTCGAGCAAAATCAGGTCGTACTCAATCAATGTTGCCAAGTCTAAGCCCGCTTGTCCGTCGATCGCGCGATCGAGCGTGTAGTCATTTGTTTCCAACACCTTTGCCAGTGTCGCACTCAGTAATGTATCATCTTCTACTAGCAAAATTCTGATCGGAGACTTCTTCATTGTGGTTGTGGGGTGCAATTCCGATGCCCTCAAGGCTGGTGGTGTAAGGCCTGCGCCTTTCTTCTCATTGAATCATCGGTTATTCACGGTAACGGAGAATTAGTCATGGGCTTAGAGCAATTTTAATTGATTGTATTAAAAAAAAACGCCTTTTTTTTTCGGGTTCAAAGCTTGACTTTGAAAATTTAATGAGGTATTATTTAATAATGGGGATATTGGCAAAATTAAATTTTAAGTCACCACTTCCATTATTTAATAATATACCTCAAAAATCGAGCCAAGTCAAGAGATAATTCTTCTTTTTTAGGGCGATTTTTTTAACAATAAGCGATCGCATTAATTGTAGTTTAGAGTTATTGTATAAATCTTTGATAAATACGAAAACCGCAGATTTAAAGCAGATTAACACTGATTGACGCAGATGAATTTCAAGATAGTCAAGGTATCTGCGTTAATCCGTGTTAAGGGGCCTGACATCTGCGGTTTCGCGATCGATCGAGGATTTATGCAATAATTCCTCTTGTAGTTGTAAGTTTAAACAGAAACGACCAGCTTTAGCAAAAGCTGGTCTGCAAAAATAGTTAAATCCGTTGTGTTTGTTCCCACAGTGTTTTTCTCACAGTGAGGAAACCCAAGTTGCACGTTTCTTTGCAGCGGGTTACAAGAGCAATATCATCTCTCTTCAGCGGTATTTTAGCAAGAAAATTTATTTTTTGCAACAAAACGTTACATTGGAGGCAGATTTTTGTGTTTGTAGTGAGGACTTCAGTCCTCTGTTATTGAATGCGGACTGAAGTCCTCACTACGAACCAGGCTTGTAGTGAGGACTTCAGTCCTCTGTTATTGAATG
>NZ_JAEQCI010000161.1:0-10110 GCF_020738565.1 Microcoleus sp. PH2017_12_PCY_D_A
ATAAAAATGGTCGGCAATGGTGATTTTAGGTTTGAGTTTCATACAGATAAACCCTAATTAAATGTTTTGTGGTTACTCAATAATTCTTCTCCAATATACTATATTCTGTTAAGATTAAATTTAGATGCCTTCGCCCTGTTGTCGGTGAGATTTCTTGCCAAAAATACAGCAGGGGCGAGAGCCTTGACGCCATCAATATCTGTTTTACTCTCAATATTCACCGCGCCAATGCCACCGCCCCCACCCGCAATCATCTAATCACAGCAAGAAGTCTTTTAATGCCATTCAAAAGTAACGAAAGATACAAAGGGACAAAACCCTACTGGCTGCCATTTGTAACTTTTAGCCTGTCTGGCAGTTGCGGCATTTCTTCATGCTGCCAGACAGGAAAGAGTGCTCATTTTTAGCGAGCGATGTAGGTAGGCAGAAAGTGCAGTATGTCGCGCAGAACGCTATATCCAGCCATGTCCCAAAGCAAATAAGCTAAGAAGCCGATCATCGCTAAGCGACCGTTCCAAAGTTCTGCTTGCGGGTTTAAGCCAAACAGAAAGGCGTTCCGATCTTTGCCGTTGTAGGCATTAGCTGTTGGAGGTAAGTTAGTAGGACGGGTTTCCATGTTTTTACATTCCTTAACAATGTTTCGCTTATCATCGTAGCGACCTAATTTCTAGTTTGCTATCTGTCGATAGGCGCAAAATACACACAAGTCTAAAGGAGGATTTTGAGACCCAAATAATGTGTTAACTTTTGTAACTGGAGATTTTTTAAGGGCTCGCCTGTATCTGTAGATACTAAAGACAACTGCAAGTAGAGAGGGCTGCTGTGAAAAGCTCGCGGAGCCCTGCTGCGACAAATAACGCCCGTTGTGACTGGACAATACTGAAGCCGCGAGAAGCTACAGGAAAAAAAAATTAGTCAATTTCAACCCCAAAACAGAACACGATCGCCCGGGAGTTAACTAAAATAGGAGATAGATAGAACGATCGGGAGAAACAGTTATCGAAACCATCTACGGCAATCTTCAGGGTTTAAAGTCCAGCCAGCTCAAGCAACTCGAAAAGCTGTACCACCAGCGACTACCGGGCGATCGCATCACCACGGCAGAATTCGCCCAGCGCGTCGCCGCCATCAGCACCGAAATCGACAAACCAATCTGCACCTACATCAACCGCCGCGGACAAGTCATTCGCGTCGGCGTCGGTACGCCCCGCCAAACGCAGATTGCGCCCCTAGAATTGCCCCGCTACGGGGGAGGTCGCCTCAGCGGCATTCGCTGCATCGCCACCCACCTCAAGCCGGAAATCCCTAGCGAAGCAGCCCTCACCGCCATGGCAATTCAGCGCTTGGACGCTCTCGTTTGGCTGACGCTGACCGGCGGAGGATTTCAGCGCCGCGGCGGCGGTGCGACGGGTTACATTCAAGAAACTTATCTCGCTCATTTGATACCCCAGGGAGACCGGCCAAATTTTGAGTTCTCTGTGTTGAGCGCTCAGTTAGAAAAATCTGCAACCGATCGAACTGATGAAATAGAAGAGCTTTCAATTCAAAACTCACCCATCAAAACTCAAAACTTTCCCTGGAAAATATCAGAACCTCTGAGTTTGGACGACCTCGCAGACCAAGACTTTCTGGAGTTGGTGGAAGGACTCGAAGCAGACTTTCAAGCAGAGTTTGTCGCCAAGCAGGTCGATGCAGACCAAGATAAAGTGCTGCTGGTGGGTGTAATGACTCAGCAGATGACTCTGCTGGATTTTGAGGACGGACTCGCAGAAATCACGCGGCTGGTGGAAAGCGCCGGAGGTCAGGTACTGCAAACAGTGCGCCAAAAACGATCGCGCCCCCACCCGCAGACAGTCGTCGGCGAAGGTAAAGTTCAAGAAATTTCCCTCACCGCTCAGACGATTAGCGCTAACCTCGTGGTATTCGATCGCGACCTGTCCCCCGCACAAATACGCAATTTGGAAACTCAGATCGGTATCCGCGTAGTCGATCGCACGGAGGTAATTCTCGACATCTTCGCCCAAAGAGCGCGATCGAGCGAGGGTAAATTGCAAGTCGAACTCGCTCAGCTAGAGTACAGCCTGCCCCGCCTGACAGGTCGCGGTCAAGCAATGTCGAGACAAGGCGGCGGCATCGGTACCAGAGGCCCCGGGGAAACTAAACTCGAAACCGAACGGCGGACGATCGCCAAACGCATTTCAAGATTGCAGCAAGAAGTAAATCAACTCCTCGCCCACCGCTTCCGGCTGCGGCAGAACCGGCACCACCACGACGTACCCTCAGTCGCGATCGTCGGCTACACAAACGCAGGTAAATCGACTCTGCTCAACCTGCTCACAAATTCTGAGGTCTACGCCGCCGACCAGTTGTTTGCCACCCTCGACCCCACCACCCGCAAGCTGAGGATTCCGGGCGCCGTTACCGGGGAACCGCTGTCGATCGTCCTCACAGATACCGTCGGCTTTATTCGCGAACTGCCCCCGTCCTTGATCGACGCTTTTCGGGCTACCCTCGAAGAAGTTACAGATGCCGATGCTTTGCTGCACCTCGTCGATCTCTCTCATCCCGCGTGGCAGAGCCAAATTCGATCGGTCATGAATATTTTGACAGATATGCCCGTAACTCCCGGGCCAGCCCTTGTAGTGTTTAACAAAATTGATGCCGTAGATGGAGATACTCTCGCTCTCGCCGGAGAAGAGTTTCCTCAAGCCGTATTTATTTCTGCCGCCAAAGGTCTCGGGATCGAAAGCCTCCGCGATCGACTAGCTCAGCTCATTCAATACGCCCTCTACCCTCGGTAAATACTTAAATATTCCTTTTCAGTAGTTGACATTCGGGAATACACGTACATATACTGAGGACAGATCTCGTCGAAGCATGAGACTATAAAAGAAGAGTCAGATTGTGGATTGCCAATTAGAATACAGCAGAGTTAGTTGGCGATCGGTTACATCATTAACTGCGCTGAGGCGGCGGTCAAGGTAAAGACTCTCTTGCTTAATAGCTGTAAGGGCTGTTGGTTGAGAGGTTGCCAGACGGTTTGCCAGACGGTGCAAACCACCCTACGCCACTAGGGTGAAAGAAAATAAGACGACCAAAGTGTTTGGGCGATCGCCTCAAGCGCTATACTATCTTTTACAGGCGTCCGGGAGAGAAAACCTCAATTTATGGTAAAAACTCTAAAATCAATGCCCGCCGTGCAGCGCTAATCTCTAGCACTATTTCTATTCTCCGATTTTACCACTGTTTAACTAAATAGTTATGTGTACGCCACTGGCAAAACTAGCAATTGGACTCTGGGCCACAATGGCAACAGGGTTCTACTATCTAGCTGCCGCCCCTCCGGCTTCAGCAGCAGTCGATGTGTGCGGGCCCGGAAACTATTCAAGTGCCTGCGTCCCCGATAATTCCCTCAGCCCGCAATCACCAACACCCGTACCAGAACCAGTACCGACATCACCAACACCCGTACCAGAACCAGTACCGACATCACCAACATCCGCGCGAGACGCGGTACCGGAAGCGCCCGCAGTCGAATCACCAGCACCGATAATAGAACCCGTAGTGCCGCAAGTCCCGGTAGTCCAATCACCAACGCCTCTAATAGTAGAGCCCGTAGTGGCGGAACCGCCGGTAGTTCAATCACCACCACCAACAGTAACCGAGATACCGATATTACCCACGCCGGACATACAGGTCATACCACCTGTATCGCCATCGCCAGCGCCTTCGCTGATACCGGTGCCCGCGCCGATATTGCCAAACTACATAAACCCCCCCGTCATCAGGACAACAACAATCCCAGAACCGGGTACTGTGGTAGCACTCCTGCTGACAGGCGCAGGAATCATCTGTTCCGCCAGAAAACGAAACAAGCAGGTCGGTCAGCAACGGTAAGCAGGCCGAAGCTGCTGCTTGTTTTCAACATCTCTCCGTTTCTAGAAGCGCGAGTGTTTTTTTGTTTTTAGGTAAAATCCTAAAAAATGTATTCATAATTACCTTACAGCTTGCAGGGTGCACTGGGAGCAGAAGGAAGAAGAGTTTAGCGATAGAACGCCGTGAAGTCAGAAGCAGTAGATCGCATGGGGAAAGTTCAATGCGAGAACTTCGTAACCCTCGGGCGCGGTTGCTATATATAAAAATTAAAATAAGATTGGTTAAGATTACAATAAAAAAATATTGTTATTGTGTGAGCGTCCGATGACACCTAAAGTAGAAATTTACACTTGGAGAACCTGCCCGTTTTGCATTCGTGCTAAAGCACTGCTGAAGCAAAAAGGGGTTGAATTTACAGAGTACGCAATTGACGGAGATGCCGCAGCACGAGATAAAATGACCGATCGAGCCAACGGAGGCCGCACCCTGCCCCAGATATTCATTAACGACCAACACGTAGGCGGCTGCGACGACCTCCACGCACTCGATGCTCGAGGCCTCCTCGATCCCCTGTTAGCAAAATAAAGCATTTGTCCTTGAATCTTATATTTTGCGAGAATTTTCTACGACCATTGTTGAATTGTAACTCACCATGAAATTTGCATTCATCATCGATCCGCTCGATCGACTAATTCCAGGACACGATACCAGCGTAGCGCTGATGGAGGCAGCTCAAGAATTGGGTCACGAAGTCTGGGCGACTCAAGCCAACGAATTAAGCATCATCGGCGGCAAAACCTGGGCAATGTTGACTAAAGTAGCCCTCACCCCAGTCAAACAAGTAGAGGGACGCTGGGAAGCAGCCCAAGTGTGGTACGAGGTGGAACAGCCAACTTTGCAACCTCTCGAAGCAATGGACGCAGTATTTATGCGTACCGATCCCCCAGTCAACGTTCCCTACCTCTACACGACTTATCTTCTAGACGGCATCGATCCCGCTAAAACTTTGGTAGTTAACAGTCCCAAAGGATTGCGGGCGGCGAATGAAAAGATGTATGCTTTGCAATTTGAGGGAGCGATCCCCGAAACAATTGTTTCTCAAAACAAGCAGGTAATTCGGCAATTTGTGGAGAAAAAAGGAGCGGCAGTTCTTAAACCTTTGGGCGGCAAAGCTGGCGAGGGGATTTTGTTCTTGGAACCGGGCGATCGCAATCTCAACTCCATCGTTGAAATTAGCACTCAACAAGGCAAAATTCCAGTGATGGTGCAGACTTATCTGCCCGAAGCAAAAGACGGAGATAAACGCATCATCCTCTTGAACGGCAAGCCGATCGGCGCAGTCAATCGCATTCCCACCGGCAATGAATTCCGAGGCAACATGGCTGTCGGTGGCCGAGTCGCAAAAACAGAAATTACCGATCGCGAACATCAAATTTGCGCTCAGTTAGCACCTGTGCTGCAACGAGACGGACTGTACTTTGTCGGCATTGATATCATTGGCGGTTATCTCACCGAAGTTAATGTCACCAGCCCTACAGGGATTAGAGAAATTGACTTATTTGACGGCGTTAGTTTGGGTAAACAAGTAATTGAATGGACAGTCTCCCAGCCAGGAGCTAAAAGTTAGGATCTAATAGCGGAGAATTAGTCATCGGTCAATTTTTTTTGATAATAACAAAAAAAATCGCCCTTTTTTTAGGGTAAAAAGCTTGACTTTGAGAATCTGAAAAGGTATTATAGGATAATGGGAGTGGTGACAAAATTTAAATTTAAGTCACCACTCCCATTATTATATAAATATATCCCGATAATCCAGGAAAATCAATAGGTAATAGTTACTTTTTTAAGACAAATTTTTTAACGAAATAACCAAAAACCCGGAGTATTCAACAATAATTTCAGAAGTTCATATATGGGCTAGCTTGTGTACGAGCAGACAACATTGCACTCCGAAGCTTTCCTATCTTAAAATTATCTGCGTTAATCTGCCTTCAATCTGCGGTTGAGTTCTCAATCAAAGACTGAATCCCCAATCCCAATTCCCAATTATTAAATCATGTCAAAAATAGGCGTTGCAGTAGTCGGTACAGGTTTCGGTCAAAAAGTACACCTTCCCGGATTTCAGACACACCACCGGACAGAGGTTGTGGCTGTCTATCACCGGAATTTAGACAAAGCTCAGGCGATCGCCACCGCCCACAACATCCCCTACGCTTGCAACTCGATCGCAGATATAGTAGCGATCCCAGAAGTAGCGGGCGTCAGCATTTCCACGCCGCCATTTTTGCATTTTGAAATGGCAAAAACAGTCCTAGAAGCAGGCAAACATTTATTGTTAGAAAAACCCACAGCCCTGACAGCTAATGAAGCCCGGGAACTTTACCGATTAGCAAACAGTGAATCTCAAACCGCAGCAATTGCCACCATGGACTTTGAGTTTCGCTTCATCCCCCCATGGCAAATGCTAGCAGAATTATTAGCAGCAGGATATGTAGGAGAAAAGCGTTTAATTAAAATTGATTGGTTGGTGTCCGGCCGCGCCGATGCAACTCGCCCTTGGAATTGGTACGCCCAAAAAGAGCGGGGTGGCGGAGTTTTGGGCGCGACAGGTTCCCACGTTTTTGATTATATTAGCTGGCTGTTCGGCCCCGTGCAGAGGCTTTCTGGGCAATTGATTACAGGAATTGCGGCGCGGCCCGATCCCCATGATTCGGGAAAGTTAAAACCCGTTGATGCCGATGATTCTTGCACGTTGATGCTGGAATTGGCCGGGGGAACGCCATGTCAAGTTTGCTTGAGTTCTGTTACCTATCAAGGGCGGGGACATTGGGTCGAAATTTACGGGAGTAAGGGTACTTTGGTTTTGGGAAGCGACAATCAGCAGGATTACGTACACGGATTTCGTTTGTGGGGTTCCCAAGCTGGAGAACCTTTAGCTGAAATTAAGATTCCTCAAAGATTGGAGTTTCCTCAAGTTTATCCAGACGGGAGAATTGCACCTTTTATTCGAGTAGCAGACAGGTGGGTTGAAGCAATTGATGCGGGGAAATCTTTGATACCGTCGCTGAAAGAAGGGGTTTACTCGCAGTTGTTGATGGATTTGACTACTGAGTCAAATGCTACGGGAACTTGGGTGGATGTACCCAATTTAGATAAATTTTTGGGTGTCAGGTAAAATGAAAAATTTACAAAGCAATGTCGCGCACTCGATCGCACCCCAAACCCGATAAACTACTAATAGAGAAACTCGATCAATCCCTATATCCAGATTCGGTAGTTGTGAATGGCGCGCCCTGAAAGTCCTTGCCTCAGTATAGCGATCGCTCGCCTGAGAACCGCTGGGGCAAACCATTTTGCCACTTGGGTTCTACAAGCTCCCTATCCCAGCGGGTACGTTCACCACGATTGTATGTGGCCTTCGACCCTATCCCAATCCTGGAAAGCTTGGCAGGAAATGTTTTCCCCGTCAGGGACAATTCACGAATTGCCCCTCAATCCTGATGGCAGTTTCGTCTCGCCCCAAAACAACCAGAATCTACTGGCAGAAACTGAAAAACGAACTGCTCAATCGCTACAAATGCCTCCAATTATGCCCTCTGTGCCGCTCCACCTCAGTCAAGGGGGGTTGGTGGAGAGGGGCGAGCAGAATCCAGCACCGCCACCTCCTAGCTACAGCAGCCGCCTGATGCAGCATTTGGGGATCGATCTTTGGCAGTGGCTGTTTGAAGGCCCGATTCAGGGCAGTCTCCAGGAAAGTAAAGGTATCGCGATCGGGCAAAATCTGCCCCTGCGAGTCCGCATAGACTTGCGCGAACCGTATTTAATTGCCTTGCCTTGGGAAATTATGCAGCCTCAAGCCGGTCAACCGGCCATTTCTCTGTCGCAGCAACTGCTTTTCAGCCGCACTACCAGCAATGTTGAGCCTTTGCCGCCCCTGCGTCCTGCCGATTCCCTCAACATTTTGCTCGTTTTGGGACAAGCAGAACCCGGCCGCGGTGCTAATTCTGAATTTGACCGGGGCAATAATAGTCATTTGCGGTTGGAAGCAGAAGCAGTCGTCCTAGCTGGGGTTCTCGAAAGTGCTTTTCAAACCGATGACAGCGGTAAATATTTCGACATCAGCGTTGCGACTCGCGTTGATACTCTGATCGAACCTACTCCGGCCCAACTAATTTCTCGGCTGGAAACGCAAGCTTATAACATTCTGTTTTACGCCGGCCACGGCATACCTGGCCCGGACGGGGGCTTGCTGTTTTTGGGGCCGGACACGGCGATTAACGGTACTGAACTGGCTCAGGTTTTGGTTCGATGCCGCGTGACGCTGGCGGTGTTTAATGCCTGCTGGGGAGCTCAGCCGGCGGTGGAGAGGCTGCATTCAAATAACGGCCCACAACAGGCGATCGCCCGCAGCAGTTTGGCTGAGGTGCTGATCCATCACGGGGTGCCGGCGGTGTTGGGGATGCGGGACTCGATCGCCGATCGCGAGGCCCTGAGTTTTATCCAAACTTTTGCCCAAGCTTTGGCCGGGCGGATGTCGGTCGATCGCGCCGTCGCCGTCGCCAGACAGCAGCTACTGACACTTTACAAGTTCAATCAACCGGCTTGGACTCTGCCCGTACTGTATATGCACCCGGAGTTTGACGGTCAACTAACTGAACCGGTAGATGACCTAAAAACTGAACTCCCGTTGAATTCTTCTACTTGGCTGGGACGTTTGCCGTCTTGCGCTTACTTGCGGGGGCGCGATCGACCAAATGTCAAATCTAGCGAATCTGGCAATCAGGTTTGGCCGATTACCGCTGGTATGGTTCGAGTCGGACGCTGGGAAGAAAACGACGTAGTGATTCGAGAACAGTGGGTTTCTCAAAAACACGCCGAGATTTTCTGCCGCAACAGCATCAGAGATAGCCGAGAAGAACCTAGCTACTTCCTGCGCGATTTTTCTCGCTACGGGACTCTGGTTTTGGGGCCGGAGGGATGGGTGAGAGTTCACCACCAAGAACTGCTGCTGCAATCGGGTACTCAGCTAAAATTTGGCAGTTCTCAAGGTCAGATTTTTGAGTTCACTATTGAGGTTCCAAAAACTTCGGGCTACAGTGAGACTGATTGCGGAACTAATTAAGGTGCGGGTGTAGGTAATGAAGGCAATCGGCGATCGGGACACCAAAGTTCTCGACGCCGTGTCTCAAGTCTGAAGTTAAAACAGTTACTCACCACTGGCAACTAGCACTTGGCAGAGTCCACCTTCTGTATTTTACTTGAACTACTTAGGTATTACATCATGGCTACCCAATCTCCTGATTCTCAATATTTTCGCGACTCGCAAACTCAGGCGCAGATGGAACTTCTCACCACAATAGTTCAGACTGATGTTGCTTATCCTTGGAATCCCGCACAGCTTGAATCAGAATCTTATTTAACCGATCTAGAGCAAGAATTTGCCCTGTCTGATTCCTTCAGCGACAGCGATATTGCCCAGAAGTCGCAAGTTTTATTCGCGCAATTAGAACAAGTTTGGCTGGCGACTGCTTTGCAAAAGTCTTTGCGCGAAAAATTTGCGATCGTGCCTCAAGATTTTCTGGCTTCCATCACTCAAAGCGTCCAAAACGCCACTGTTAAGTATCAATCTTTAGCCGACCAAATGGTTGAGTGCGTGTTAGATATTTTGCCTCAGTGGACTGAAGAAGATTTGCAGGTGTTGGCGCGTCCTTTGGCTTATGCCATGCGAGAGGCTGATTCGTCCGGGGTGGAAGTAGTGATGGAGAGTAGAAGACCTTGGGCCCAATTGTCGGAAATAGAACAGGCGAGAGTTGGTTTGGCTGTCGCCCGCTATGCAATCTCGCAATTAGAAATTTCTGATTAGTTTTTGACGGCTAGTTTTTTAGGCTGCGATCGCGGTAATTTTTTAAATTAATATAAAATCAATCTACCTTTAGTTAGATGTCACATTCGTCTAATTATTAGCCCCTAGGGATTGCTATAGTTTGATATAGCAATCCTATTTGATTTGTAGAGATGAGGATTTTTTTGTGGAAATAACTGCAAAAAGTCGAAGAAAGCTGGCAGCAAGCAGGAAAGAAAGCAGGAAAAACAATCAGAAATTGGGCAAAAAACTTGGTTTATAGGTCGCCACGTTTGTAGTGTGGACTTTAGTCGGCAGAATTTTATGAGGACTAAAGTCCTCACTACGAACCACGCTTGTAGTGTGGACTTTAGTCGGCAGAATTTTATGAG
>NZ_JAEQCI010000162.1:0-10073 GCF_020738565.1 Microcoleus sp. PH2017_12_PCY_D_A
TTTGTGCATCATTACAATGCTAATTTACAACTCTAAATGCCTACTTTTCTTTGACGTGAGTTTTATTCTCTCGATCCTTTCCTTCAGGGCACTACCCAGCGTCAGCGATCAACACCCAAAATCGCCGGGCCCATCAAAGGCGTTTTTACCCGCACTGGAACCACCTTTTCTGCTGCTCCGTCAATGACGGTGACGCTGGCAATTCCTTCACCGACAGCAGTGATTACACCATCTGAATTTACTTGCAATACATTGGGGTTGCTAACGAAGTAGCGAGTGCCAGTAGAGCCAAATTTTAGGTCTGGAGAGTCAGTAAGACCTTCAATTCCCACCAGTAATGAGCGCTTTACTCCTTTTGTTAAAGTCACGGCTTGCGGGTAAACATCCAAACCGTAAATCTCTGCTAGTAGCGCATTCCACTCGTCATCGTTAGCAGGAATCGGCAATTCGCCCACTCGCGCCGCAGTCACGGCTTGCAGGTTGTTGCGACTCGCGCTCAAAATTGAAGTACCGTCAGCCAGCCCCGTCACTTTCCCAAAAGCGTCAATGGGTGCTACCCCTGGGTTTAACGATGTGTATGTCAAATAAGAAGCTGGCAGCACTACACCTTTTTGGTCGGCAAAGTCGCCCAAAACTGTCAATTGTGTACTCTCTCCAGCATAAAGCTGGGGGCGACGCTGGGCGAAGTCCAAAGAAAGCAGCGGTGCACCGCTGACGTTAACCGTTACGAGCGCTGGTACTCCCCAGTTCAAGCCATCGCTGGCCGCCAATTCAAAGCTGGCAATACCTGAGAATCCCGGCGCGGGTTTGAAGGTCGCCGTCTTAGTATTAGGATTGAACAGCACCGTACCGTTAACAGGATTGAGAGCGTTGTAGAAGATGGAGTCGCCTTCGGGGTCACTTGCCTTACCGACTAAGGGTATGACTGTCTCCAATTCTGTATGGGTACTGGTTGAAAATGGCGATGCGACAGGCGGCCGGTTGGCAATGAAGCCGAAGTTGCTGTTGAGAAGAGTTTGGTCTGCTGAGTTAATGCTTCCATCCCGGTTGAGGTCGAGGTCAATTGTATAACCGGGGTCAGTCACCTTGCGCCCTAAAGCATTATCTAGCAGTTGCCTGTCAGTGGCATCAACTCGGCCGTCACCGTTGATATCGCCTGCTACGTTGAGTTGTAAAGAATACGCGCCACTGGTTGAACTTGATGCACCGCTCAAATTAAGCAGGTTCAAGCCAGAACGCTTGATGGCAAATAGAGAATAGGTACTATTTGTATCGCTAGATGTGAGAATCGGTGTCAGCCCACCTACTTCTGGCAGTTCAGGGAGCAACTGACTCCCGTCTTTTGATTCGACTGAAATCCCGACGAGTACAGTGTCCGAAGCTGTGGAATTGAGTTCGGAATTAGTAATGCTAAAGGTGTATTGGTTCGGTGAACCTGCATCGTTATTACCTGATGCTGTTTTGGCTGTAAATGTGTAAGCGCTACCTAAATCGGTAGGTACTTTATTATTGCTTCCAGGCGGATCTACGGGCAATATAATTGGGGGCGGCAGCGTATCAAAAGCCCCTTGAACATTAGGCCCTGCTGTTGGTGTTGGTGGTTGATGCAAGCCCAAGGGGTCAAAGTCAATAATCGGCGGCAAGTCGCCATCGAGGGTGGGGGAAGTTGGGCAAGTACCCGCACCGCTATCTGCAAACAAATGTAAATTGCTCGCGTGATTAAATTTTTGGGCCCAGTCTGAAAAGTCAAAATTGAGCAGCGATAGAGAGTTGAGGAGTTGGTGCAGCGCGTCACGGTCATCCACACCACCAGGAACTAGGGCGCTGGGGGTGATAATTCGTTCCAGGATGAATGTCTTTCGCGGGCGAGGAGTTTTTGGGGGAGAATTCTCAACCCCTTTATTCTTGCGGACTTGAAAGCCTTTTGAATGCCAACCCATACACTGAAGCCCCCGCTCTTAGTAATGACCTTGAAAACCCAGGCAGTTAATTGAGTATATTAATTAACTACGTAGATTTGAAAATTAGCTAATTAAACAGTACCATGTAAATCATGCAGCGATCGCAACTTGTAAACACCAGTCAGTTTTTTGTGTAAATTAATACATAACTTGCGCGCGAGTGTTTAGAAACCGGGTTTTTTTACGAAAAGACGCATTGTAGACCGCAGATTCGGTAAAAAACCCGGTTTCTCGGTCTCCATGCGTCCAGGACTGAAATTGCAACGTTTCTGTATAGCAAGATACTAATTGCTGGCATTGCCAATGTTTTTCTGTGCAGCCTACAATTTATAACTCCCAACATCATGCAAAATGGTGAAAAATTTGCACGCATAGAAAGTCAAGAAAAATTGTGCCCCGACTTAACTAAGGAAGAGGAGAAATCCATATCTCAAAATCCGAGTGAAGATTCTCGAACAATTTTTTCTGGCCCCAAACTCAAATCAACGGTACAGTGGATACCGCACCCAGACGGATATTGGATACTCCGCAACTCAGAAGGCGTTACTTGCTTGCAAGTTGACAATTCTGACAAAGAGGTAATGTCACAGTTTGGCTTGCAGCCGATCGGCGATATCGCATCGGAATATGACATTACTTTGGAGGATTTGCAATACTTGTTGCGGATGCTGGCAGAAACTGGAATGTTAGAGGGAACCCAACCTCCAAAACCACCCCCAAATAAATTCAACATTCAGCAATTATTGTCTTTCCAAATTCCCCTGTTCAATCCCGATGCTTGGCTAACCAAACACGCAGGTAAACTCCGCTGGATTTGGACGTGGCAATTGAGCTTTTTTCTGGGTGTTTTAATCAGTGCTTCTCTTGCTGTGTGGCTGGCTTTGGCTGACGAGGTTTTTGCTTCCAATCAACAGGTTTGGGCAACAGGGGAAATTACAACACTGGTAACATTTGTGCTACTGATTATGGTAGTAGTTGGTCTGCACGAATTAGGTCACGCTTTTACTTTGAAGCACTACGGCGGTGTTGTCCCAGAAATGGGGCTGCTGTTTTTGTGCTTGATACCGGGATGCTATACGGATACCACAGATCAGTACAGTTTAGTGAGGCGGAAGCAGCGCGTTTTGGTAGTGGCAGCAGGCGTGTTGGTGCAGGTGGCTATCTGGGCTTTTTCGGTTTGGGTTTGGGTTTTGTCTGATCCTAATTCTGGATGGCATTTTGCTAGCTATTTGCTGATGGCAGCTACGCTTGTCACTGTAGTTTTTAACCTCAACCCTTTGAATAAGTTTGATGGCTATTATTTGCTAGTTGCTTTGACTGGGATTAACAATTTGCGATCGAGGTCTTTTCAATTTTACGATCGTTTGCTGCGGAGAGAACACATTTGGGAAGAACCTTCAGACTGCTGGATTTTGGCTGCTTATGCTCCTTTTAGCATAGCTTATACGGTCTGGTTTTTAGGTTATCTGTTCTCTGCTGTTGTTCAGTGGGCGGTGCAAAATATGCCGAGGTTTATCGATTTTTCTAAATTTAACTTGCTGTCTGGCAGTTAAACAAACAGTCCTGGAGGCACGGGGGCAAAAAACCCGGTTTCTGCGTCAATATCTCTCGCCTCCATCGACTATTTTTCGTAGAAACCGGGTTTTTGCGTCCAGGACTAAGAATCAGCGGGAAAGTTAAGTAATTATTTAGGAGTGTGTCGCAATGAACGGATATGAAAAGTTAGGAGTAGCGGTTGTTTCTGGGGTTCTTAGCTTGGGCTTCTCTGAGTTGGCAATACCTGTACAAGCTGCTGTTCTGACGCAAACTTATACGGTAAATTTGAAGCAGCAGCCAGTTAATAGTAATCTGAATGGTGTGCTGCCTAAGTTTAATTCGCTTTTGGGGACGCTGTTAAGGGCTTATGTTACAGTTCAGTCAACGGTTAACAGCGATATCAGTATTGTTCCTGCTAGCAATTTTACTGGTACTGCGGTAACGAATGCTCAAATTGCTGTGAATTTACCTAGTTTAAAAGCTGACCCCAATTTGGTTTTGAGTTTGTTTGCAAATCCGCCGGAAATGAGTATTGAATCTGGGGCTGCGGGGGCTAGAGGTGGGAGTGCGATGGCAGGAGTTTCAAGGAGTTATAGTTCGCCGCAGTCTCTAAATATGTTTAGTGGGTGTGCGGGGGATTTAATTGCTGCTAGCATTGCGGCAATGGGTACTGTGAGAGTTTTAGGAACGCCTGCAACGGTCACTTATGCGGGCACTGTCGCGGTTGATTCAACGCTTACTCTCACCTATGAGTACGAGTCTGAGTCTGAAACTGTGCCGGAACCTACTACGATCGCAGGTGTTGGTTTAGCTTTTGGCTTGGGGTGCTGGTGGAAGAGGAAGGTGGGGAAAAAAGCTTTTAAATAAGATGTATAAGATGCGATCGCCCGATCGCTCCTTTGAGCAATTATACTTTCGGGTTGTGGAGTCAGGTGAAGAAGGTGTCACCTTTAACGTTTAGCCCTCTGCCAAATAGGGGCTTCTCGCAAGTTTTTTGAGGGGCTTAATTTCCTTATTCGTCCACCGAACAAAAAGCCCTGCCGGAAGCAGGGCTAAATTTAGCTATAGTTGACAGCAGAGACGGTATAGTATAACCGCCCTGCCTGCTCTTTGCCGCTCTTAGAACGTGAAAGTAGTTCTCAGAGTACCGATAATGATGTCATCATTATTGCGGTCTTGATTTGGGTTAGTAATCCAAATGACGCCCGGAGTCACAGCAATGTTATCCGAGAGCTTGAACTTGTAGAAGCCTTCAAAGTGCCACGAAGTATCGTTGTTGAAGTTCCGCAAACTGCCAGGAGCCTCAAGTTTATCCAAGTAAGGCTCGCGCCCTACCACAAAGCCCAGCAAGTTGCCTTCTTTCCCTAAATCGGGCAAAGCCAAAGTGGCTGCGTAGTTCCAAATTCTCGCATCGCCGACGCCGAGAATACGAGCATTAGTTAAACCAGCCCAGCCGCCAAGGATAAATCTCGGGCTTAGTCGGAACGAAGCCTGAGCGCCGTAGGAGTTGCTGACAACTTTGCGAGCGCGGAAGCCGTCAAAGCCTTCGCTCAAACCGTTGAGGGAATTAGCCACGCCGGTGCCTGTGAAACCGCCAAGTTTGTCAGGCCCGTTGCCTAAACCATTGTCAAACCCGAAGTTACCTCGGCTAAAGTAACCGTGGTTGTAGTTGAAAGCAACTTGCAAGTTGCGTCCGGGGGTAAAAGTCAACTGGCCCATCGCTGCGTAGTCGCCGTTGAACAAGCCTCCGCCCTTAGCGGGACTGGCTGCATTTGAGGCCAAATAGCCGAAGGACAGAGAAGTCGGGCCGAACACGCCGCCCAGCAAGCCTCTGCCGCCGAAGGCGTAATCGAAGCCGATACCAGCACCGCCACCTAGGCGATAAATTGGGTTGCTCTGACCGAAGGCGCTGAGGGAACCACTACCGCCGTCAAAGTCTTCAAAGTAAGGGTTGACGGTAGGGATGAAATCGTTCCAAATACCGTTAGCGGCTTCAATGGTAACGTTCAACCGATTGCTAACGGGGAACTTGTAAAGCAAGCTACCCAGGTGGAAAACGTTGTCAGTTCTGCCAACTACGTTCCAGGTTTGAGTGCCCTCGCTGGTAGCCCCCAAGTTAAAGTTTTGACCGTTGCCCACATCAAGCCTGGTCAGCAACAAGTCTCTGCCGGTGAAGCTTGTATTTAAATTGAGACGTACCCGCTGTTGGAATACGGCTTCATTGTTACCCGTGCCGACTCTTCTGTTGTCTCTGCCAAACAAGCCATCATTGCCGCCAAAGTCGTCGCTGAGGGCAAAAATTGCTTCCCCAGTCAGTTTGGTAGTAGTTGAGAATTGGTTGGCTTCAAGTTCGGATGTGCGAGCTTCCAGAGCATCGACGCGGCCGCGCAGGGTTGCCAGTTCTGCTGCAAATTCTTCTTGGAGCCGTTGGAGGGCTGCCAAGTCGTCTTTGGTCGCTAGGTTGGTTGTACCTGCTTTAATCAGTTCGTTAACTTTGTCTAAACAAGCGTTTAAACCGGCGGCGAATTCGTAGCGGGTCATTGCCCGGTTGCCCCGGAAGGTGCCGTCGGGATACCCGGCAATACAGCCGTAGCGCTCGACTAGGGATTGCAGTGCTTGGAATGCCCAGTCTGTGGGCCGCACGTCGGACAGTTGAGATACTGAGGTAACTTGACCTTGAGCTTCGCCACCAGCAGCACCTTCGCTGCTGTACTCGTTGAGCTGTTCTAATGTGGCGGCTGGGTTTTGAGCTTGTGGTGCGGCAGTTTGGGCTACAGATTCGGCCAGTTTGGGCAAACTTTCTTGTGCTGGCGCTGCCACTGCCGGGGCGGTAGTTTCTAATTGAACTGCACTGATTTGCTCCTCGACAGCGGTAGCTGCTGGGGCTGCATTTTCTAGTTTCGCTGCTGGGGCTGAATTTTCTACTGGTTGAGCGACTGTTGGCTCAACTGCTGCTAAAGATTCAGTTGCAGGTTGTGATGCAGCTTCAAGATTTGTTGCTGCGGGGTCTGTGGTGGCGGAGGCGATCGCGCTGCCCGTTGCAGCAGGGCTGGCATCTGCAATCGCTGGCTTGGTTTCGCTGCCTGTTCCTTGGGAAATTTCTTCGACTGGCTTTAGTGCTGCGGTAGTTTCGTCAACAGCAGCTAAAGCATTGACTTTGGGTTCGGAGGTTTGACCTGTTTCAGCTTGGGCAGCTTGAGGCCCCAGCGCATCAGCAGCCGGCTTTGCGTCTGCTGCCATCGCGCTCGAAGAAACTACTAGGGTAGCTCCTAAGACTGCTGGGCTGATTAGTAGGTAACTCCACAAAAATTTCGACATATTCACTCTCATCCTCACACCGATTACAGAGAAACTTTTCCAGTCTTCTATGTGGTCAGTAGTTGCTAAACCAGCATACTTTAAAAATAGACCTAAAATGCACTTTTTCTTTTGATTCTTGGGGACTAACTTAGTGTATGGATGTGATTGGCTGCTGTCGGGTGCCTGTTTGTCACCATGTACTCAACTGCCTCAAAACCTTGCCATACTTGGACTTTGGATTGATTGGACTACTGACACTTTAGGCGCTGGGCAACCTATTTACTTTTTAGCACAGCACGCCCGGATCGTCTAGGCTGATTCGACTTTTGGATCCAAACCGTGTCCGAGGACGCTAAAGACTCCGCGACGATCGAACAATTCTAATAAATCGGCGTTGATTTTGTTGTGAGCTGCTTCTTGCCGCAAAATTTTCATTGCTGCATCTGTACGTAGAGCTCGTTTGTAGGGGCGATCGCCCGCAGTTAGGGCGTCATAAATATCGGCGATCGTCATCAATTGCGCTTGAATGGGGATTTCTGTCTGTGTTAGACCTCGCGGATAGCCTGTTCCGTCGAGTTTTTCATGGTGTCCGTAGGCTATTTGGGGAACATTTTTTAGATCCTTTGTCCACGGAATTTGGCTGAGAAATTCGTAAGTGTGAGTTACGTGAGATTCGATTGCCGATCGTTCTGCCGGTGTCAGGTTGCCTCTCGACACCATCAATTGCACGATCTCATCTTGGCTCAGCAACGGTTTAATTGCCCCGTCTATATCTCTGTAAGTTTGCCGAGAAAGTTCTAGCAGTTGAGCTAGGGGTTCTTCTGCCAAAATGTGAGGTTCGTTGGCCTCTATCAGGACTTCCCAATATTCTGCTAATTTGGTTTTTGCGTCTGCTAGCACTGTGTCTAGCTGTTCTATTTCCTGGCATTGAGCGCACTCTGGCCCTTCCTCCGGGTGTTTTCGGTAAGCTGAATGCTCTAGCAAATATTTATATTTTGACTGGACGCATTCCATTTCCAGCGTGCGCTGAGCTAGGGCGAAACGGTGGCGAATGATTTCTAGCTGTGAGGGGTAGAGCTTTTTCTGCTTGGTCAAAACTGCTTCTGGTACTCCGATTTTGCCAAAATCGTGCAGCAGGGCGGCGTAGCGAATTTCTTGAATTTGACGGTTGTTAAAGTAAATAGAGCGCAGCCATCCGCTGCTGACGGCGTTTACTTCTTCTGACAGGCGTACTGTCAGGGCTGCAACTCGTTCTGAATGGCCGAAGGTACATGGATCTCGGGCTTCTATGACTTGCACGCTTGCTTTGACGAAGCCCTCGAACAAGTGTTCTATGCTTTCTTGGAGTTGATTGCGCTCGATCGAGATTGCTGCTTGAGAAGCGAGCGATCGAACTATCCTTTCTTCCCATTCCGAATACTGCTGCGTCGATTCCCAGGCATTCTCTGCCGTCAGCACCTCATCGGCCTTTTTTTTGCGGTTGATCAGTTGCAGTACCCCTATTGTCTCGCCCTGTCTGTTTTGCATCGGCAGCACCATTACCGAGCAAGTGCGGTAATTAATATCCCTGTCAAAACTGGTATCTAGCTGGTAGGGTACGTCGGGTGGCAAGTCATAGGCATCAGACAGGTTCAAACTTTGACCTGTAATTGCCACGTATCCCGCCAAGCTTTTGTCTGTCAGCGGCAGGGCAAACTCCTTAAACGACAGTCTGGGTTTGGAACCGTTTTGGGCTACCTTGAACAGCAACTTAGATTTCGCGTCGCTGTGATCTACCAAATAAACGCTGCCCGCATCGCTGTAGGTGATTTCCCGGCTTTTGGATAAAATCAAGTTTAACAAGCCGCCCAAATCGGGGGCGCTAGAGAGCGCCGCCCCAATATCCAAAAGCTTTTCTATCAGCTCTGTTCTTTGAGCAGATTCGTTCAAGAACTCTGGCCTTTCAAATACGATCATGGTCCGAGGATGGCGAATAGCCTTTAATACATTGGACTTGTTGCATCTAGACTTTCTCACACCCGATTTTAACCCAGAGTCGATATTTTCTTTTGAGCGGGCTTTCTGCTCTTGGGACTGTCGCTAGATGCAGTGGCTGCTCACAAAAGTAGAACTCTTCTAATTTAGCGCAGAAATCTCTTGGGCTAGCGCCAGGTCTTTCTCAGTTAAGCCTCCGGCATCGTGAGTTGTCAAGTTAACTGTTACTTTGTTGTAGGAGATTTCTATGTCTGGGTGATGTCCTGCTGCTTCTGAGGGGGCAACTAACTTATTGACAAAGGCGATCGCGCCGATAAAATCTTTAAATGAACGGGTACACCGCAGTTTCCGACCTTCCACAGTCGGGCCCGATAATAGACTGGCACGCTCTTTAATTTCACTATCGCTAAGTAAGTCTGCCATGATTTTTTTTTCTTTTGGGATGAGCTTTTTGGCAGATTAACAGCCCACCTGTAAAAAATCCTACCAAAAACTATCCGCTCTCACCAATAGTGTTGAGGCTCAAGTTTTGATACTTAAGATTTAACACTATTTGAGGTGAGAGCGGTCTAGCGGGTCTTCAGATTAGAACCTGACTGCCGGGAGAATCCCTAGCTGAGCCTGGTTCCCGATGGAATTCGTTTCCAGTTGGAAACGACGGCTGACTGCTAGTGAGCGGCCCCGGCGCACAGCCGGTAGTTTCCAATCTGATGACCCATGCATTTACTACTTTCTATCATGGGCATCACCTCCAGGATTAGCTAAATGGCTTCATATTTGAACGCACCTCACCCAAATACAAGATTTGGTGTGAGGATTTGTGCGCTAGCCCTTGCCAGCGTAACTGAAAGAACCTGCGTTCTGAGTCTCGTTTCAGCAGTCACAATTCTTAGAATAACACAAGGAATTGGAAGTGGGGAGATGCAAATTAATCTTTTTGCAATATCTGAACCAACTATTGTATCGATCTCTACAACAGCCAGCGGGCGATCCAATAGCTGCAAGCTTCGCTAGCGAGCTTTTGAACGGATTGCTTTCTGTGTGGGGCGGGTATAAAGAGGGAAATGTGCGATCGGATTACTGAAATCAAAAAAGCTCCTACCGAGCGGCAGGAGCTTTTTAAACATTGAGGGTAAAGCCTAAACTAATTTATCTTACCCTTTCAAAATGTTGCAATTTTTGATACTTCGCACTGATTAGAGAGCGTTACCGCGAGGCAGAACTTCTTCAGGGAAGATGAAGTTTTCGTGGGGTTGGTCGGTCGGAGCCATCCAAGCACGAATGCCTTCGTTAAGCAGAATG
>NZ_JAEQCI010000163.1:0-9917 GCF_020738565.1 Microcoleus sp. PH2017_12_PCY_D_A
GTTCGACCAATTACACCAGGCCTAGAGTCGAACTCATGCACTGGCTAATTTCATAAAGTCCTTTTTTTGTCAACTCCTAATACTGAACCGACGCCCTAGGATTTGTATAGCAGTGATACCGACGCCCTAGGATTTGTATAGCAGTGATGCGGATTGATGGTGAACGAGTTCTAGAGAAATCAAAAAACTAAGAGGCGGCAAAAAAATGGCTGCCACATTGTTTGAAAAAGACCGGGCAATCAATCACAATTTTCTATCCAATACCTCAACCACTATTGCAGCTACGCCCAACTTATTAGCAATAGCTTCTTTAACTTTAGGGAGATTTCCCACCGGGATGTAGACACTCTTCACCTGCCACTTGCCGTTGGTTTTAACTTTGTAGCGGTAGTGGTTTACGCGGAACTACAATTCGGGCAGTTTTGATATTTCATTTTTTTCATCCGGCTCCGTCTCGGCTTGGAAGTTTCTTGCTCGGCTCAACCGCTCCAGTAATTCGGCAATCCGCTCTCGCACTCCTGCATCCGGCTCGGCTGCCAACCAACCAACAATTGCACTCTTGCCGTACTTGCGAATGTGTTCTGCCAATTGCGTAAGCAACGATTGTTCGGGAAGCTCGTCCCACCAAATCAAAGCGATTTCTCGAATTTGTTGCGCGTCTGACGGGTCTAGGAGCGGCTCTGGTTCCGGCTCTGGTTGAGGTTCCAGCAGCGCTGTAAATGCTGTTTGTTCTTCAGCAGTTAGTAAGTTCCAAACAGTCTTCCTATCGGCACCACCGCTGCTGCAAACTTCCTTGAGGATGCTCTGAATGTATTTCGCCAGTTCGGCATCGCCTGCTGCAATTGCTTGGCGCACAAACTCAACAAGTTCGGTAACGGTTTGATTGTTATCTGCACCGAAGCGATCTCTTAGATCGCGGTCTGTTGGGATGCCGCGACCGTCCCCGCTCACCCCTCCTCCTTGCCCTGTATGAATTTGACCCTCCGATTCCGGATCGGTCGGGGTGCGCTCGAACAACTCCTCTCTTTTTTGAGGGGGGGTAGCTTGTTGTGCCGGAACTACTCCCACCCCTTCATTTTTTTGGGGAGCAGTACCCCGATCGCCTCGATAGAAGAGATCGCCACCCTCAACGGCTTGATTTTGCGTATTTTTAGCGCTCGGGGCAGAATGTACGGTCTCACCCCCCGCTGTTCCCGGATCGTTTGGTGTATACCCGTTCAACCCTTGGTTTTGCGTTGTATCTTTAGCGCTCGCAGCAGAATGTACGGTCAGACCCCCCAAGCCATTAGAGGCTATCGGGGCAGAATCGAGGGTAAGACCCCCCAACAAACTTCGCTCGCTCCAGAATTCCTCAAAAGCGAGCAAGCCGCCTTCAAGGCAGCGGAATTTGGCGCACCGCCAATCTGGTTCGGAGTATTGGTGGTTGGGCGTGCCTTGGTAGCCCTTGGAAGCGGGCGCAACTTCGGAAACATCGACCATGACGTTGGGTAAGAGAGCCATGCGAGTCCAGCTAGCAGCAACTAATTCGCCGTCTTGGCGGTGTCGGGGCAAGTGGTGTCGGGGAATTACGGTTTTGAGGTGAGAGATGAACTTGCTCATTCCCCCGTTGTCCGAGTACCCGTGAGCTTTGCAGTAAGCGATGAACCAACTGTGTAGCTCGTGGTTTTGGATTGGTGAGGCTGATTCCGAAGGTCGCAAACACAGGTCAACGAAGCTGCGAACCGGGTCGCCGTAGGTAGCGGCATCGATTTTGGCAAGGCGGATGCGGTTGTTTTTGGAAGGTTTCAGCAGCAGGGGATCGCGTTCTTCTCGGGGCATTGCCAGCGCCCAGGATACGATATCCGCCTTTACATCCGAGAGTTTGTGGCGCAAATAGGGGTCTTCCAATCCTTCCCGCTCCTTAGACAGCAGCCGCAAACACCGCCTGTCCCAGCCGTCGCCTGCATTCTCTATTTGTAGGTGGTCTACAGAGGCGGCAACAAAACGGCAGTTCCATTCTTTGGTGTACCCGCAGGACGAATAAAGGCTCCGACCCGAAAGTTGGCCGTTATCGACTAATTCGTAAAAAGGTTTAACCCCCGTGATGTAGCCCCCAGTGTCGGGAATGGTGTACAAAGATTTACCGGTCAGGTGTTGGTGGCGCGATTCGGGATTGCTCAATTCTGCAAAGTCACCGGAATGGGAATCCTCCAAGCCAAAGATTTCGCCCCAGAGTCTGAGCAAAGTTCCCTTACCCGAACCCGAAGGCCCGATGATATGTACGAACTTGCCGTAGGGTGCGGTGGGGTCAATGAGCATGGAAGTGTAGGCTCTCACCGCATCCAGTTGGTCTTCACCAAAAGCGGAGGTGATGAACTCAAGGAAAACATCGGGGCAAGGGCGATCGCGAATGTAATCGGATTCAATCGCAGAAGTGAGATAGTGATTGGGGTCGTGGGGCAGGAGTTCTCCCGTTCTCATATCAACGGTACCATTCTTAAAAGCTCTAAAGTGCCTGTGTTTGGGAGGTTCTAGGTACAGGCGCTTCATGGCGTACTTGAGAGCCGAATTAATGTAGCTTTCGCTAGAAAAGGGAAATGTTTCCTCCCATTCCCACTTGCTTACTTGTTGGAGTTTGAATACCTTTTCGCTGCAAGTCGCAATCGCGTGTTCGCAGCGCTTCTCGTCCTGCCGCACCCACCACCCAGACCCGGTGTATTGATACATGGCGCTGTTGATGGCTTTGTAATGCGTTCCGAATAACTTCCTTACCGCAAAGTCATCAAAGGTTCGCCCCCTAATGTAGTAATTGAAGTCCAGACCCAATTTGTCGCACAAACTGCGGTAAAACTCATCCCGCTTGCGTTCGGGATGCTTGCTAGCTTGCTCTGAATTATCCTGGTGGGCCGCACCCAATTCTTTACCAAAATCCAGCAACCAGGAGGGTGGCGAATTTCCCAGAACTTCACCGATGGTGGGCCAATAGAATATGCTGAGCGCTGCTGCATCCTTAATATTGGTTGCCCACTTGGTCGCCTCCTTGAGCACTGCTTGTTTATCCGCATCGGTGTTGCCCTTAGAGTTAGCTATTTGTTGCGCTTTCCACCTCAACCCGTGAGTCGCTTTTTCCAAGTGGGTATGTTGCAGCCAAGCATCGATGCCGTTTCGGATAATGAACTTATCCGGGTCGCCGTCGCCGTCTTCACCCACCGGCAATCGGGGAGCTACATAAGGAACGATGCCCGCCAGCAACAAAGATTTGATGCAGCTTTCAATACCCTTATCCCCGGCGCTATCTGGGTCGAGGCAGATAATCGCTCTCTCGATACCCGACCGCCACAGCGACTGCACCTGTTCTCCCGACAAGCTAGCGGCCACGCAAGCCACAACTCGGGTATCTCCTAGCGCTTGAGCCACCGCTGCATCCGTGACTCCTTCAACTACAACTACTTCTTTGTGACCCGCAGCCAAAGCTCTATCAAAATAAAGCGGCGATTCCTTCGTTGTCAGCCACGCCCCCTCCTCATCCTTGGGATTCCAGCAAGCATATTTCTTGGGGACGGTCGGTTCTACCCAGGGTTGTTCTAATTTCTGAGCTTCTGAAAGCTTAGACCAAGCTCGATAAGCTGCATCCCTCTCGCCCTTCCAGCCCTGATGATTCTTTTTGAGAGGTAGGGGTTTGGTGGGACAGTGACCGTAAACTGTCAGCGGTTGACCCAATGCCGTGTGCCACGGAAAAGTAACGTATCCTTCCCACTTGCGGGTCAACACGCCCACCTCTTCAGCTATATCCAGATTGTAGTTTTGTTTTTGGAGTGCTGCTGCAACTTCATCCTTGCTCAGGTAGTAGCCCAACCCCAACTCGGTGATCGCTTGCCGGCTCATGCCCCTCTCTGCAATCAAATGGTTGAGAGCGCCCGTACCCGCTTCGCTCCACAGCCAATCCCGGCACTGAGCGTACACCGCGGCCAGTATGCCCCGGCGCATTTCCCACTTTGCCGCTACTTCTATTTCTCTAGGACTGTGCTCGCGTTCGGGTAGCGTTACTCCCACTCTCGAAGCTGCTTCACGCAAAGCTTCTACCCAATCAATCCCTTTGGGATGTTCCCAGCGATTTACCTTAATACTGTGGATGTAGGCAATAGGGTCGCCTGCAAATTCACACCCGGCATCATAAAAGCGGAGTGTATCGGGCCACACTGCAAACGAAGTCCCTGATTTGCTTTTGCGGAACGGGCTGCCTCCCCGCCACTTAGAAGCCGAGCGCTGGAAGGAGTGCGATGGGTGGTCGTATACCAAGTCAGCCGCGAGTCGGGGCAACACCTCCTGCTCCCAAAACTTCAACAAGCTGACTTCTTTTGCTGCGGTGTTGCTATTTTCTGCAATATCTGTCATAATAAACTCCTTATTTTTATTTTTTGGCCCGGCGCATTAACAATGCTACGGGTTTTTTTTTCGGCGCGCTATCTTAGTTGATAGCCTCTAAATCACTGGCATTCGTGTTGTCACGAAGTATATAATAAGGCATAAACTACAGAATGTTAAGTTAACAAAAATTAATGATTAGAGAAGCGCTAAGCAAGACTCAGAATTATTACCGAATCAAGGGAACGCACCTGGCAAAGGAGTCTGGGATATCGCAGCAGCACTGGAGCGAGTACCGAAACGGCAAAGCGGATGTGGTAACGGCGAAAGCTTCGGCTGCGCTTGAAGCAATGGAGAGAATCCATCCAGGGGCGATTAGCTACTTTTGCTGTTTGTTAATGGGTCAGTCGATCGGCAGCGACCTAAAAACGCTGATAGAAATAGCGGACGAGGGTCAGCTCGAAGAGGCGTTCGAGCTAATTGGCAAGCGAATGTTTCGCAAAAATACCGCTGAAAGCGACTTTTCCAAGAGTGCCAGGTCTTCTGTGGCGTTGAAATCTAACTGACGGACGGACTCCTTGCAGCAATGCGACCACCTTGTTACCGCACCTGCTATCTTGCCGCCACAAGCTCGGCTTGTGAAAGTTCTCTTTTGTCCTGGTTGAGAACGCTCCAAGAATCAAGCATCCGACCGTACAGTACGCTAGTTTCGTAAGCGATGCGGGCGTATTCTTTACCCTGTGCCGAATATGGCTCGCACTGAGGGATGAGGTCGATGCCCATAGCTAGGTGGTCTAGGTCGATTTCGCGGTGAACGACCCAATAGCGGTTGGTTTTAAGGCCGATTCGAGCAAATACGGGAATGACCGCTGAGAAGAAATCGAAGCTCACACCCTCAGAAATCAGGTTCATGGCGATGATTTGGTGATCGTAGGATTCTCGCAACACCGAACGGAAGCAATAAGCGCTAACCGATTGGGTTTCCAGGGTAGGAGCTATGGAATTCGGGTTTTCTCCATTTTGGATGAACTCGTGCTTGTGCATCCAATCCAACAGTAGCGACGCGTGATCTACCTCTTCCGTGGCGTGGTGGGCGAAGCATCCTTGATACCGAAAGTCACGGCACATCGCATATCTCATGGCTAGCGATGCGGTAAAGTCGCTGGATTGGTGATAAAGTTGCCCGATCCAACCTCTAACATCACCTGGATTCTCGGATAAAGCTAGTTGCTTGTAAAAAGATCCAGACAGCAGGTTCTGGCGGTATTGCGCTCCCAAATCCAATAGCCACTTCATTGAAATTTCCTCTTTGCTCTTGTATGAAACACACTTGTGTATGGTACACCAGTATTATAGTACCAGTCAAGCGGTAAATCTTCTAGATTTTGTGTTTCAGTTGTGGTAGAATCTGTTGTAAAGCTGTAAAGCTGCTCTTGTAGGCTAGGCTTGTAAAAGTGTGATAAGAAAATTAAATAAGCTGTTCGACATTCAAACTGCACTATTTGTAGCTCAGACCCCATGCTGTAAGGGGTTAAAGCAATAAATTTAAATGACTAACAGCTTATTTAGTTTTCTTAATAAAAAGTAACCCCAAAACCCAATTTATCAATTTTTTTTTGATGTTGCCAATTTCAGACCAGTTAAAAAATCAAGATGCGAGCTATAGCATTTTGCTAGTAAACAGCCAGAGACAAATTTCGGGGCTGACTCCAAGTTTGTTAAAAATCTGGAATATACCCGAACTTATTATCAGGTCGCTATCCGAGCACCTAGCGTTGCAGTTTGTTGCCGAACAATTCGACAATCCCCAAGTTTTTCTCAAGAACATGACAGAAATTTACGAGCAGACGCAGCTAGAAGTTCACGAAAAAGCTCAACTGAGAGACGGTCGCACAATAGAACGCCATTCTAAGCCGTTATGGGTTGAGGGAGAGTACGCAGGCAGGCTGTGGATATTTAAAATCAATACAGAAATTAAATAATCCGGGTACGCAGCACGATATAAATTAACATTGGGGGATATAGAACGGTCTTTGTACTGAATTTTATAAATTGCTTGAATGTCGAAAAGATTAATTAGTAAAAAATAGTAAAAAACAAGCCAGAGTGCAGGAAAGACTCGTTTTATTCCCTGTTGTTGTGGATGCTGGTGTGTCGCTAATAATTATCGCTCAAATTACCGAGCAGATTAAGCTATCGATCCTGCGGGGTAATCTCAAGCCAAACCAGCCGCTACCACCGGGCTTTCGTTTCAGTTTGTCAAGATCGCTCATTTTTTTCCCACTACTTGTAATACAAACATACTGTTGACTGGGGTAGCAAGTCTAAAGGTTCTAAGCTGTTCGACATTCAAACTGCACTATTTGTGTGCCAGACCCCATACTGTAAGGGGTTGAGGCAATAGATTTAAATGACTAACAGCTTACCTTCCAAATTGCAATTATTTTTGATTTGAAAAAAAATGCCATCCAATATTTCTCTTTTAGTTTAGTTGCGAGGTAGAGCGATTCTCCTCAACTGTTGGTCAAAAAGAGGGGATAATTTTACCCCAAACCGGACGGGACGGACAACTAACCTGAAAACCTTTGCAGGCGATAATTCAGACGAAACGACCTCAACAAATAAATGAACTACCTCAACAAAGAGCTTTTGAGGCGAGCGTTATTTTTTCGGGTTGACACAATAGACAATCAGGGATTGTACTGATAGCCCGCGATGGGTCGATCGCCTGCGAGGTTAAAATAGTGCGATCATATTGTGTGCCTGCCTCCAGGACTGAATATCTCAAATGGGTTCAACAGCAGTACCAGTCAACCAGTGTTATCTGGGAATTTTTGTGTTTCAATTGTGGTAGGATGTATTGTAAGCAGGTAAAACTGCTCTTCTACAGTTGTAAAAGTGTAATAAGAAAACTAAATATTTATTTTTCTTAATAAAAAGTAACCCCAAACCTCAATCAATCACTTTTTGATGTTGCCAATTTCAGACCAGTTAAAAAATCAAGATGCGAGCTCGGGAATTTTGTTAGTAAACAGCCAGAGACAAATTTCAGGGCTGACTCCCAGTTTCTTAAAAATCTGGAATGTACCTGAATTTATTATCAGGTCGCTATCCGATCGCCTAGCGTTGCAGTTTGTTGCCGAACAATTCGACAATCCCCAAATTTTTCTCAAGAACGTAACAGAAATTTACAAGCAGACTCAGCTAGAATCTCACGAAAAAGTTCAACTGAGGGACGGCAGCACAATCGAACGCTATTCTAAACCGTTGTGGACTGATGGGGAATACGCCGGGCGTCTGTGGATATGTAAACTTAATTAATGGATAGAAAAGTAACCACATAAAGCGGAGTGTAAACATAAATTTTAAGAGACAGAGCGCTTTTCGTACTGAATTTTAGAAATTGCTTGAATGTCAAAAAGATTAATTACTAAAATAGTAACAAATATGCCAGCTTACATGAAAGACCCGGTTTTACTCCCTATTGTTGTGGATACTGGAGCGCCTCTAACAATTGCGGCTCAAATTACCGAGCAGATTAAGCTATTGATCGTGCGGGGCAATCTCAAGCCGAACCAGCCACTACCACCGGGCGTTCATTTAGCAAAGCATTTAGGAGTCAACCACAATACTGTAGCCTTGGTGTATAACGAACTGATTAATTCAGGCTATTTGATAGGCCACCGGGGCAAAGGAACTTTTATCGCCGATTCCCAGTCTGTAAAACAAATAATGGCTCGGAAAAGCTTCTACGACTTGCTCGATCAAGCTTTTCGTTCTGCATCTCAAAGTGGGGTGAGCGTGTCGGAGTTTTCAGCAGCGGCTTACGCTCAAGGAGTCCTGATCCACCGCCATCAAATCAACGTAGTATTTGTGAATTTTTTTCCCGATAGTATCGATATTAGCAGCAGCATTCAATCTGCAACCGGGTTAGCTTTAGTATCAATTGATTGGAACACGTTAAAAAATAAGGAAGCAGAATCAGTTCAACAGTTGTTGGCGGCAGATTTGGTGGTAACAACTATTAAAAACCTGTGGGATGTAACTAAGCTGGCAGATCCCAACAAAGAAATAATCGGAATTGACGTGCAACCCGATATGCAATTGTTAAGCTGTATTTCACCGCTGCCCCGCAATGCCAAGCTGTTATTCGTATGTAAAGAACAAATTAGCAGCGAAGCGATGAAGGAGATAATCGAGTACAACGTGCATCACGTAGAGTCAGAAGCCGTTACCCTCGAAACCGTTCAAAATAATGATTTTGACCTGGATCAATTTGATTTGATAGTCTGTTCGAGTCAAGTAGAGAGTCGGTTGAGTAAATACGTCCCCCAAAACTTGAAAGTAATGACTTTTCGTATCGCCATAGATCCGATAAACTTGTTGGTACTTCAAGCTCGTTTGGCTGCTGTTGAAATGGAAAAGTTAATGTAGTATCGCATCAGTTTAGTAAATTTAAATATTTGATAATCGTGTGAAACAACTTGAACTTTTTCCTGAATTTCAAGCCAAATATTCTACTGAATCACCGAAACAGGTGATGAATTCTGGGTAGTGCCTTTTCTTAAAGGATGAAGAATAATCGACCTTTCGTGGAGTCTCACCCAGTCTGCTAAGCCAACACCTTTGCTCTTGTATGCTGGGGAAACTCACCGCACTCCCAAGCAACGGTGAGCCAGCCATTACTGCTGCTACTACATTGGCAGTTACATCGAATTGCATCGGCGCTATGTCCTGGATGTGGCTGTGGGCATTGCATTTTGGTACGGAGCGCCGGCTAATCGCAAACAGCGGCTGCAATTGGAATCAGAGCTGATTTATAAGTGGAAGTTGCCCTTTAATAAAGAGTGTTGGCAGTCGTGGGGGCAACCGTTTGGGAAGTAAATTTTAAGGAGATTCACTCGCAATTGCATCAGAAAATTGCCGAATTGATTGGTGCGAATAAGGACATTAGAGTAGTAATATTGACCTGTATCATAATTGTTCAAGTTTGCAATTTCCATTAAATAAACTAACATTAACTACAAATATGATTAAGGTTTATTTTCAAGTCACGGCGATCGCATACTGAGGAACAGACGTATCGCCACCACCCATGAAAAAGTACCTCAACCTCGCCAGCGCCCTCATCGCTTCCCTCAAGCCCAAATCTCAGTCACCTGAAATCGACACCTGCGGTCAATCCCTGCTAACCCCCGAACAGCAGCAAACTCTCATGGAATGGTTGTTCGCTAGTTTAATCGGTGTTGGGTACTTCGGCAAAGCTCACCTGATTTGGGATGATGGCAAAGACAGGGAGCTGCAGATATTCACCGCATTGATGAGAAACGAACCCATATTCCTCTATAGCCAAGGAACGCGACCCACCCCAACTGCTGAGGGATATTGCTGGCGGCTGCTTGCCGAACATCCCAGTTTGAGGGTGTATGAGTTGCAGGTGGAAGTGGAAGGAAAGTGAGGGCAATGGAGAGCTATAAAACCCACATTCCGCAGATGTGGGTCGGATTTTTTTATCAGTTGTGAAAACTTGGAAGCCAAACGCTTTTGGGCTGAAATTATGCAGTGTTAGCCTT
>NZ_JAEQCI010000164.1:0-9661 GCF_020738565.1 Microcoleus sp. PH2017_12_PCY_D_A
TAACTTGGGTATGGAAGTAATGCACGAGCGCAACGCTCACAACTTCCCTCTCGATTTGGCTGCTGCTGACACCACTCCTGTGGCTTTGGTTGCTCCTTCCATCAACGGCTAAGTTTTAGTCCCAGATAACAAAAAGCGCTCCTAGTAATAGGGGCGCTTTTTGTTTTGGGAAAAATATTTTATAGTTTTTTTTGTTAGATGAATCTACCTTGACCGCTGTTTGCTGGAATTAGGTTTCCACCAGTTGCGTAGAGAGTCCCATCCAATTCCCGGTGGGAGTCACTCCAAGAATATAAGCATCGATGTCGGTGGTGCCAACTCGATAAACCTGGATGTTTGATAAATTCTGCTTCAGCACGCTCACTAAATGCTGGAACCGCTGCACTATCTCCCGTTCCTCTTCGTCGTGCCAATCTTCCTCTTGAGTTGCCATAGCAAAAAACTCGTCAACGCTCACCAATTCTACGGATTCATCGGGGGAGTGTTCCGTAAGTTGGAGGAGTTTCGCCGGGGTGAGTTTTCCTTGTGTTTTCCACTTAACAATCTCGAAGGGCGCGTCAGATTCGCTGAGGAAGAGCAAACCCTCGGTAGCTTGTTTTAGTTGGGTGATAATGGGGTTGGTCATAATTTCTAAGCGATGTTTTAGATTTTCGGCAAATTCGTATCTTCGCTACAAGTCAAGATTGGTAATGCTTGTGTTGCTACTACTCCCCACGTAAAGCATTCCATAATCCCGCCTAGCAAATGCGGTTCATCTCCAGGTAGCGCTAACCGCAGAATATCCTCTCGATCCATCTCTCGCCAATTCTCCGGGCTGATGGTGGCGGCATAGGCTTCATAGAACAATCGGCGCTTCTCTTCAATCGTAAGTGGCGGTTCCCCAAAAGCATCGCGGAAAAAATCGTTGAGCGCTACCTGGGTTAGGGAGCGCTGGAGCGCGAGAGTGGCTTTGTTGCCCTTAAATGCGGCATAGAGGATGAGGGTATTGAAATCATCGAGCGATAGGGTAAGGGCGTTAGAAGCTCCTGATTTTTCCTCCCTGTCCACTCGCACCGATCTATCTGAGAACCCGTGAACCCGATCCCCTGCAAAGCTTTTAACGTTTTGGGGCGAGAACTGAGAACCTGTGAAAGCCACTGTTTGCCGTACCCGACCACCAAACTCGCCCCCGTCAATCCCACCCGAAATTCTCCATTTGGCAGTCGGTAGCCGTCAACTTCGAGCCCATCGAAAAAACGCACTGTCTGACGTTCAACTCTGATTGTTTCTTCCACGGTGTCGCCCTCCCAACGAGCTACTAATTATTTTTCAGTTGATGTAGAGCCTTTCTTAATTTCCTGGTTCTTCCAACTGCACCGCCTTCACTTGCAACATCCCGCGCCCTATCCTTTCCAATAATTCCGATCTGGAAATGTCTAGGGAATCTGCGATCGCATCTATGCCATTGACCGCAGTTGGCGTAATGGAAACCGTAATGCGCGTCTTCATTTCGTTGTACTCCGTCAGCGGCAGCCCTTTTTTTCTCATTTTTATTTAGTATGCCTTATTTTTTTAACTTATACTAGCCAAGCATTGAATAAGTATGACATACAATTATAGTATAATTTAAAAGCGATCGCTTCTACCGACGGCAAATCTGAGGAAGCGACCGCTCTACACCATTTCGCAAAGGTGCAACCGAATATGCTAGCAGAAAGAGCGACAATTTACTTGGGGAGCATTCCCTTAGAGGTTTTCATGCTACCCGACAGCCAGTACGTGCGCTCGCCAAACCCAGGTAGCTGAGGCTGTTGGAAAAACAAAAGTTTCGTTCGGCGACTTTTTGGTCTCTAAAAGCCCAGAAGCTTTACCCTACAAAGGTTTCCGCAGTAAGAAAACCTCAATCAAGGGAAACAATGTTCAGATCAATATCATTCCCATTGATTTAGCAGTTGCATACTGGATAAAGGAGGCAATCACGGGAAATGCGACGGCAGCGCGTTTACTTGGTGCTTGTGCTGCCGAATCGATCGAACGACGTGCCGATAGTGCGTTCGGAGTGCAACGAGCAGAAGAAGAACGACAAGAGTTTATGAGAATTCGGCTAGAAGGCAAGCGTATTCGCCGACGACTAACGGATGCCATCAAAAGCTACATCGAACGCCATCCCGAACTCTCTGAAAACAATCGCAAGTGGCTTACGTCAACGCGAGTCAGCGGGTTACTTTGGTAGTGTTCGGACGCAAAGCAAAAAAACTAGCTGAAGATTTGGGCGTTCATCCAGATGATTTGAGGAATGCGCTAACTCCCGATGAATTAATCCTGCTTCAGGAAGTGGAAGACACAGCGGTGCGACTCATTGACATCCAGGATATCCACCCTGATGATGCGATTCAACAGAGCGCTGAAAGGTTGCTGATTCAAGTACAAAATAGAGCTTTGAAACTGAAATAATGGTCGATCGTGCCCCAGTACAATTAAGCACAACCTCTTCCACTTGGCTTGCTGGAAAGGGGAAGAGGTTATTTTGTGCCATGGAATCTGGCAATTGCTAGTTAGGCTGCTTCTGGCGATTGCGCGGTGCTAATCGCCAAGTCACGCGACCTACTTCCTCATTTTGGTAAAGCTGGCGAACAAATACCTCATATTCGTTTTTCCGCAGTTCTTCAGGAATGTGTACGAGTAACCGCAATTTGTTGCGTGATTTGGCAGGGAAAAGTACCTCACCCAAAAGTCTGGAACCATGTGGGTTAACGGGTATCCGAGCTACTCGACTTTTTTCCTCCAGCTTCACAAATGGCGATCGCTCCTGCATAGCATCTATCAGGTGCAATGGTGCTTCCAGCAAGACCTTTGCTCCCTTGGGCAGCCGCGCCACCACTTCCAACCGCATCCGTCTCGCTCGATCCGGTGTCCCAGGTACGAGGAAAGGCAGAGCAACGTAGTTAGGAGGATCGCCCGCAGGTGGATCGGGTTCGTTATTGACAACATTAAAATTGCGCCAGGTAACATCGTTGTTGTTGCGAATGAAGAGACGGAAGTTATCCCAATCTAGGAACGCCGCAGGTTCGGGAGCAGGCTCGCTAGCACTGCCAATCAGACCGACAAAACAATAATGTCCTGTACCAGGGATACTATCTTTCAACCAAGTTATGGCATTTGACACGGCGAGCAAATTTCCAGAGGGAACATTCGGAATGGTAACGGAACCTACCAATGTCCAGAGGTCGGGCGTAACCAGTGTGGCAACAGGCGACCAGTAAACCGTGGCAACAACGTTTGTAGCAGGCGCTCCGCCTCGGTTGCGGACTCGCACATACAAGTAATTATCCTGACCAGCTTCAGCCTCAAAGCCCAATGTATTGCTATTCTCCGTGCCACTACCTTCGCCGAAGGATACCTGAGGATTTGCTACCGCAGCAGGGAGCAGGATAATATCGGGACTGGCAGAAATTGAACCCGTATGCGGATCGCCTGTGTCCCCCACGAAATCGCGGATATACACATCCGATGACACGTTGAGTACGCTATCAACGATCGCACGCAAATTGGGCATTACTCCAATGCGGTCTACTGGGGGGTTATTTGAGGGTGTCCCAGTAGCTTGGTTGCTGAGGATGGCGCGTAACTGCCTCGGACTGAATCGGTATAAAAGGCTTTCCTGAGCCATACCCTGCAAACTCAGTGCTGCACCCGTAACAATCGGCGATGCACCGGAGGTACCGCCAAAGCTACTTGTGTAGCTGTTTGTCAGATTTCCAGTCCAACCATCGCCTGTTGTGTCGATGCTCTGTCCCCAAGCGTAGCAATCAATGCGACTGCCATAATTTGAGAATCCCAGCCTTACGTGCGGAGAAGTTGAACTCGCTGCACCTACCATGATGGCACCGGAGTCCTTGAAGTCGGTCGTATTGTTTCGGTTGAGAACTTGCTTTCCACCTGCTCCCGTGACCGTATCGAGGTCGTTGCCGCCGTTGCCAGCCGCCTCAACAATCACAATTCCAAGGGCTGTACCCAAACGAATAATGTCAAAAACGGCAGGCTCTATTTCAACGGGTACCAAACTAAATCCGAAGGCGTTAGTTTGTGCTTCTAGAAGTAGTACATCACCAAAGTTGAGCGTGGCAATGGCACTAAGAATGGCTTCAGCAGTGTTGTAAGTCGTGGTCGTTCTCCATTGCGACACCACTCTAGCCGTAGCATGAGTCGCGATGCCAACATTTCCCAACGTGTTATCCACTGCGACAACTTCACCAAGAACTGAGGTACCGTGTCCAAAATAATCCTGGTTGACACCGGAGATTAAGGTAATGCCAGCAGCAATCAAATCCTCGTGATTGAGCGTCCATCCCCGCTCCATGTCTACAAACTGAATACCCGTTCCGTCTCCACCTAGAAATGTCCATGCGTACCTGGCATCAATTCCATCTGGAGCTGGGTCAAGATAACCCTGGTTGACCGAACGTGGGTCATCGATAGCGTTGACAGCAGGTGGTGGAGTTGGCCCTCCTTCTACGTAAGCATTCTCTACGTTTTTCCAGGATGACAACGCCTTTGCTAGCGCGTCTGGGTCAATACCCGGTGGACAGTCCACTACAAAATACCCCAACAGGTTTGGCGGACGGTATGTTGGATCGAGTTCGCTTGCTTGGTCTACTAACGTCCTAATTCTCTCTGGCTCCACAGATACATACAATCTCTTGAATGCAATGCCAGGAAACTCTTTTTCTAAAAGCTCGTACTGTCCAATTTGGAGTCTCTTGATATGAATGGCAATATCATCTTCGTAAGGAAGCTTCACATAATCCTGGAACTTGACCACAACCCGCGAGCAATACCCTGCTATTGCATCCATCCCTTGGATTTCAATGACAATTTGAGTTTCTCCCGATTCTATATTCCATAAAACCGAATTTTCTGTACTCTTGATAAGATTGCTGTCGCGAAAAACTTTGAAAAAGAGGTCAGGTCGTCGATCGTGGAAGAGTTCTTGAAAATAAGATTCGTCAAATTCGATTCGGAAGTTTCCTTGCTCGTCTGTGATGGTGCTGCCAACTAAATCGTTGCAAATCAAGTCTTTGTCCCACGCTTCAACTCGAATCCCTGCAACTCCAAGATGTGTTTGGCAATCGATTACATGACCAAAAATACGAAAGGTTGTCATAGCTATAGGTTACTCTTTGTAGAGATTAAAGATATCGTTGTTCTACAGCTATAACTTCTGTTGAAAATAAGTTACCAGTCGCTTTTTTAAGTGACACTCATTTGTGGTAGCTCATTTGAGTGACACTGATTACCAAGCTGAAAAATTACTAATTCAGGTACAAATAAAAGCCTCGAAATTGCACTAATTGCTTATCATGCCCCGCTAAGCGTGCATCACAACAGTATCGATCGCCCTTATTCTCCTTCAACTTCGACCACCAACTGGTACACGCACAAACTGGGATGTTCGCCAATCAATTGCCAACAATATCCCTCAGCGTTTTGGGAGGGTCGCGCTCCTTGGCGGTACAGGAATATTGGCTCGTTTCTCATCAATGCGGTAAAAATCTCTCGTTCCCTATCTTGCCCGCCATCCCAGATGAGGTGAGATGAGCCGAAGTACCCAGCGCCCATCAAACTGGCAAAGAGCCATTCCATCAGGGCTTGCTGCTGCTCTTGGTTAAGCGTGGATTGACCGTAGCTGTCGATTATGGGTATTTTGGATTTGGGCTTGAGCGATGCGATGAGGGCGGTGGCGAGGTTGAGGTACTTTTTCATTAGCGGTTGGCGTAGGTTCTTATCTGAATCGGTACGACAAGGGGTGTTTTGTTAGCGGCATCAATTCGATACGTTACTTCGCTAAGCTGTCAAACATCTAAACTGCATTAACTCGCGTTACCTTTATTTTTTATTTTTCGGTTCCATTTCATAATGAGTCCTCCTTCATTTAACAGTTTATGTAACAGTGATTCTAGTTTTTCAATCGATTCAAATAATCTATTGGCAACATATTCCTTGGCGGAATGCCATACTAATTCAATCAAGTTATAGTCAGGGCTATACTTTAAAAACTCTAGGATTAGATTCGGCATCTCTGACGCTATTTTCTGCAAAGTCTCTGCTTTTTTATGAAAACTAGCATTGTCCAAAATTATCACAAACTTACAACCTTTATCTTCAAAATCTTCCGCTAAATTTCCTTGCAATATCCACTCTGCTCTTAAATCTTCATAAAAAAATTTTAACACGGCATAAAAATTAGCAGAATTCCCAGATGGAATAAAATCTACCCATCTTTTTTTATCTGAATATCTCACTCCACCCATAACATTAATACGACCTTTTCGTCGATCTCCTCGAAGGTTATTTCTAGTCCCCTTTTTACACCAGTTCTTCCTTCTAATCACTATTAAACTAAATCTACTTTCGTCCCAAAACCATACCTGCAAAAGGTTAAAAGATTCCTTTTTTATTCTTAAATACTCAACTAATTTATCTTTAAATAAGCTCCTTTCTACGGCATTTTGCTTATCCTCTAAGCTGTATTTACCCCATAGGTAAACATACTTTTTTGCTTTTAGAATTCTCCTAACTTGGGTACTAATCAGCTCTATTCCTGTCTTTTTTGCTAAATATATTGCAAGTCTAGCTGTTGTCCATCTCCCGAATTCATAGCCATATTTCTCGGGTTCTACTTCTATTGTCTGTAAAAGTAAATTAATATACTCTTCTGTAGCTTTCCGGTAATTACCCTTCATCCTATTATCTTTAAAACTGTCTAAGTTTTCGAGATCACCATGGATTGTCCAATAAGCAATTTTTCTCAGAGAGCATCCTATTAATTCAGCAGTTTGAGCTTGTGTATTGCCGCTATTTAGCAATAAAAAAATTAATGCTATGAAGCCGAATGTCTGGAGGTTCATGCTCCTTTAATACTTGTTGAAGAGTTTCTCTTGTCTCGGAACTCAGGAAGTTATTGCTAGGCATTGACTTTTTATAAAAATAGTTATATTGTATTATTATACAATATGCGTTTTAAATGCACAACAGCTTAGTTCGAGAAGCACAGCGAGCGAGCATCTTGCGGGGTGTAAATTAAAGAAAGAGTTGGAGCTTGCATAATTTGCAGTTATTGATTTTCAATATGCCAGATAGTTTGCGATTGTTAAGCATATCGCAAACATTTTAGGGCAATCGGGCGATCTAAGTCCCAACGAAAAATCTAGAAGCTCAGGCTGCAACATCACAACTGCCCTGACTTTTAGATTGCCAAACACTGATATAATTCATGATAGCCGTTACTAATATATTTTTGTTCCGATATATGCTAACAGAAGCGGAAATTCACCAAAACTTAGAACAAGTTAAAGTTGCTTTCCCTCATCTCACCAACTGGGAATACAACAACGAGAAAAATCAAGAATATTTTGGTTTCTCCATTTGGGGTCAATTCGCTGTTAATCCAAACGAGTTAATGCCTCGTTTGTTCTACATCACCTTCGATATTTACGAGGATGAATGGCAGGGACATTTAACAGTGGGTCAACCTTGTTACTTATGGTCTAGTGCCGATGTAGGAGACGCTCATTTGTTAGACACAGAACCTTGTGAATCATTAGGAGAAGCCGTTGCAGCGCTCAAAGTCAAGATAGCAGAACTGTTCCAAGCTTTTTGAAACAACCAGCAATTTGTGATGTTGAATGATGCGCTTCAATCACCGACCGATCGCCGACCGACCGTAAAATCTGATATCGGTTTTGTACCAATAGGTTTCACCAAAAAACGAGCGGGAAGCCCCTGGCTTTAGACATGGGGAGGAACTTGGAGTGCGGTTGAAACCGCCTTCAATATTTTTTTGTATTGGTTGTTTTGTAGGCATACTTGAATCTTAGGTCGAGAATACTATGCTAATATAAACCAAGGAGGCAAATAGAATGTATGGATGCCAGCAAAATTTAATTAGTCCAGACAAGGACTTGAAAGCAGTCTTAGAATTCTTGTGCAGTGAAGCCTCAAAGTTAATTAATTGTGGGACTTATTATGCCAGACAACTATTCTTCAAAACCGGAAGAATACCGAAGAGAGCCAATCGCTGCATAAAGTTCTAGGAACTGACAATCAAAACATTCATTACAAAGCTTTCTACTCAGATACCGCACAGCAGATATTAACTAGCGTTGCTGAATCTTTCCAGTCCTATTTGGGTCTACTGACTGGAATTAAAGAAGGGACGGTGACGCAACACCCAAAACTTCCTGGATACAGGCAAGGTGGATTAGCACTGGTGACATTTACAGGCAGATCGGTCAAATTAAAAGATGGAATGTTACGATTTCCTTTGGGAAAGCAAGTGAAAGCTTGGTTTGGCATGGATTCGTTCTATCTGCCTATGCCATCTAACTTAGAGCATTCTTCTATTAGAGAGTACAGGATTTTGCCTAGAAATGGATGTTTCTATCTGGAATTAGTGTACCAAAAACCAGCTATCCAATCGGACGTGAACCTTGATTCTGTGTTGATGATCGACCACGGGATGGACAACTGGATAACTTGTGTCAGCAATATTGGAACTTCATTCATCGTAGACGGAAAGCATCTCAAGTCCATCAACCAAGGTTACAACAAACGAGTTGCAACCTTGATGTCTGGAAAAGACAACGGATTCTGGTCGAAAAGACTGGAACGGCTGACCGAAAGCAGAAATAGAACCATGCGGGATGCGGTCAACAAAGCTGCCCGTAAGGCGATCAATCATTGTCTAACTAACAAGATTGGTACAGTCATATTTGGCTGGAACAAGAACCAAAAAGATTCGATAAATCTGGGTAAAAAGACCAATCAAAAATTTGTGCAGATTCCCACGAGTCGGTTAAAAGCTCGAATTGCTCAACTCGGGAATACGGAATCAAATTCGTAGAAACCGAAGAATCCTATACCTCAAAAACTTCTTTTGTCGATGCTGACGAACTGCCTAAATTCGGCGAAAAACCTGAAGGGTGGAAAGCTTCTGGAACAAGAGTAAAACGTGGATTATATCGGACAGCGAAGGGGTGGCTAATTTAATGCAGACTGCAATGGGTGTGCCAATATTGGTCGGAAAGTAGCAACAATACTTGGAATCGATCGAGCGTGGAGTTGGTAGAGGTGATTTGTCAGCACCTGTAAGACTTAAATTGTGGAATACATGAATCCCCTCCCATGCACGGCATGGGGAGATGTCAATTACCAAAAGGCTGCCCCCAATACTGCCAGCACTCTTTATTGAAGGGCGATCGCCACTTGTAAATCAGCTCCGATTCCAATTACAACCGCTGTTTGCGATTAGTCGGCCCTCCGTACCAAAAAGCAATACCCACAGCTACATCCAGGGTATAGCGGCGGTGCAGTTCGATGTAGCTGCCAACGTAGTTGTAGCAATAATGGTTCGCCCACCGTTGTTTGGGAGTGCGGTGAGTTTGTCCGGCATACAACAGTAGACCTCTTGCAAAAGTCTTTTTAATCAAATTCTGGAACGGGCTCTCCGGCCCATTCCACAACAAAAAAAACTTTTTGTGGGATGGGCCGGAGAGCCCGTCTTAGCTATTTTTGCAAGAGGTCTATTATTCTTTTTCTACCAATCTGTGTAAACAAGTGTGTCCTATCTTTACTCCTGTCTGAACTTCCATTTCACGGGCTGCTTTTTCGTAGGAAAGATTAG